>CBHTSV010000170.1:0-7219 GCA_966095215.1 uncultured Sphingomonas sp.
CTATGAACTTCCTGTCGGCGGGAATTCCCGTGACTATCGTCGAGATGGGGCGGGAAGCGCTCGACCGTGGCACGAGCGTGATGCGCAAGACTTACGAGGCGAGCGCCGCCAAGGGGAAGCTGACGGGCGAGCAAGTCGAGAAGGCGATGGCGCTGCTGTCGCCGACCCTGGAGTTCGAGCGGCTCGCGGACTGCGACCTCATCATCGAGGCGGTCTACGAGAATATGGACGTGAAGAAGGAGGTCTTCGCCAAGCTCGACAAGATCGCCAAGCCGGGCGCGATTCTCGCCTCCAACACCTCCTACCTCAACATCAACGAGATCGCGGCGAGCATCTCGCGGCCCGGCGATGTCGTGGGCATGCACTTCTTCTCGCCGGCGAATGTGATGAAGCTGCTGGAGGTGGTGCGCGGCGACAAGACGGCGCCGGACGTGCTGCTGACTGCGATGCAGACGGCCAAGAAGATCAGGAAGGTCGCGGTCGTCGCGGGCGTGTGCCACGGCTTCATCGGCAACCGCATGCTGATGCCGCGGCAGGTCGAGGCGACCAAGCTGCTGCTGGAGGGCGCGACGCCGGAGCAGGTGGACAAGGTCCATGTCGAGTTCGGGATGCCGATGGGGCCGTTCCAGATGGCCGACCTCGCGGGCGTGGACATCGGTGGGCACCGCGAGCCGAACCGGATCGAGAATATCCGCGACGCGCTCTGCGCGATCGACCGCTGGGGCCAGAAGAAGGGTGCCGGCTTCTACGACTATGACGAGAAAAGGCGGCCCACGCCTTCGCCTGTGGTCCAGCAGATCATCGAGGATTTCGCGAAGCAGCAGGGCGTCGAGCGGCGCCAGATCAGCGACCAGGAGATCGTCGAGCGCACGGTGTACACGATGGTCAACGAGGGCGCGAAGATCCTCGAAGAGGGCATCGCCCAGCGCGCGTCCGACATCGATGTGGTGTGGGTCTATGGCTACGGCTGGCCGGTCTATCGAGGCGGGCCGATGTTCTGGGCGGACACGGTGGGCCTCGACAAGATCGTCGACGGGCTGAAGCGCCAGGAAGAGCGGATGAAACCGGAATTCAGCTTCTCGAAGCTGCTGCTCGACAAGGCGGAGCGCGGAGAGAAGTTCACCCGGTGAGCCGCTGGCTGTTGTTGCTGCTGGCGGTCGTCGGCGGCGCGATCGTCGCTTATGTCACGGTTCTCGTCGTCGGCGGCGGTATTCTGGGGTTGCTCTGGATCTTCGTCTTCGGCGACGACACCTGGCCCGAAGGCTGGGAGATCATCGTGACGATCATCATCGGCTTGATCGGATTCTACACCTGGTTCGTCACGGCCCGGCACGTCTGGAACCGCTTCAAGCCGCTCCTCTAGGTTTTTCCTGAAGCAAGCTGAGCATCGCCAGCGCCGCGCCCGCAATGGCGGCGCTGGTGAGGAAGGTCGCCGAGCTGCCCTCGTGATCCCAGAGCCATCCGGCGCCCAGGCTCGCCAGCAAAGTCGCTATGCCCGACACAAACCAGAAGGCGCCGAAGCTGGTTGCTCGAAGCTGTTCGGGCGCGCTGTCCGCGATCATCCGGGCGAAAATACCCTGGGTGAGCGCCATATGCGCGCCCCACAGCGCAACGCCGGCGACCAGGCCGGAGAAGCTTTCGGTCTCCGCGAGCACGATGTTGCCGGCCATCAGAACCGCCATGCCCGCGAGGAGGATCGATCTCGGGCTCATGCGGTCGCTGAGCGCGCCGGCCGGATAGGCCAGTGCGACATAGGCGAGGTTGAAGATCGCCAGCGTCAGAGGCGACATGGCTTCGCTGAGGCCAATCTCGATGCCCTTCAAGATCAGGAAAGCCTCGGAAAAGCGGGCGAGGGTGAAAAGGAAGCCGACCTTGAGCAGGCGCTTCGTATCGTCGTTCAGCTCTTTGAAGCCGGCGAAGAACGGCGACTTCTTCAGGGGCGCGAGGTGCTGTTCGGGCTCGCGGAGGGCCAGCCATGCGAGAAGGAACGAGCAGCCGGCAGGGATGATTGCGATCCAGTAGACAGCGCGAATGTCGCTCGCGAACCATGCCATGAGACCGATGGCGACGAGCGGAGCCAGCAGAGCTCCGGCGGTGTCGAGTGCCTGCCGTAGACCGAAAGCGCGGCCGCGGATGGCGGGCGGGGGTTCGTCGGCGATCATTGCCTCGCGCGGAGAGCCGCGGATGCCCTTGGCCATGCGGTCGACGAACCTCGCGACCATTAGCGCCAGCGCGCTGCCCGCAAGCGGGAAAAGCGGTTTCGACAACGCCGCGAGACCGTAACCGCCGGCGACCCACGGCTTCCGCTTCAGGCTCCGGTCAGACAGCCGTCCGGAGGCGAGCTTGGCGAAATTGGCGGTCGCTTCGGCGACCCCGTCGATCGCACCGAGTGCGGTCGCAGGAAGGCCGAGAACGATGGTGACGAAGGCAGGGAGGAGCGAGTGATAGATCTCGCTCGACAGGTCCATCAGCAGGCTGACGAAGCCGAGGATCCAGACGTTGCGCGGGAGGCGCGGACGGGTGCTCACCAACACTGCATTGCGGTGAGTTGCGGCAAACGCAAGCCGCGCGGTGCCGCGAATGCGGAACAGCAATATTGCGCCGATTCCAATTGTTGTTAGGCTACAATCATGTTCGGCGGATCGACACCGGCTGCGCTGGCGACGAGGTTCAATGCGTTGGCCCTCAATTGGGTCGCGGACGGCCCCGCAGAACGCGCCATGCGCGCGCGGCGCAAGCTGCTGATGACGATCAATTCGCACCAGCCTGCGACACTGAACGAAGTTGCCCAAGCGGTCGGACGCGGAGCTCCGGCGATCAGCCGGGCTGTCGACAGCCTGGTGCGCGCCGGCCTCGTCGAGCGGACTCAGGATCCCGACAACCGCCGGCGCCTGGCGTTGCGGCTCAGCGAGGCAGGGCGGGAGGAACTGACCGTTCCTCCCGGCAGCGGCTCAGCGCTTTCGCTGAGGCTCGAGCGGCTCGCACATAGCGAGCTGCGCGCAATCGAGCGCGCGATCGAGATTTTGGAGCGGGCGTAGCCTTACTTGTCCTGCTTGTTGACGGTCGCCCAGGCGCGCCGTTCCGATTCCCTGTGGGACACGCCCTTCTTCTCGTAGCCCTCTTCGATGTGGCGAGCCTTGCGCTTTTCCTTGGATGTATGTCTTCCAGGCATGCCCGATCTCCTTACCTACGCCGCTGAAACGCTCCGCGGCCACTGATGTTGCCATGCTGCATTGCAACATGGGGTCCAAACGACTACATCGCGCGTTGAATTTTCCGGGAAAATCAGAATGAATTTGCGCAACGTCGCGATCATCGCGCACGTCGATCACGGCAAGACGACCCTCGTCGACCAGCTCTTCCGCCAGTCCGGCACGTTCCGCGACAACCAGCGCGTCGAGGAGCGGGCGATGGATTCGAACGACCTGGAGAAGGAGCGGGGGATCACCATCCTCGCCAAGTGCACGTCGGTCGAATGGCAGGGCACCCGAATCAACATCGTCGATACGCCGGGCCACGCTGACTTCGGCGCGGAGGTCGAGCGGATCCTCAGCATGGTCGACGGCGTGATCCTGCTGGTGGACGCGGCCGAGGGGCCGATGCCACAGACGAAGTTCGTAACGGGCAAGGCGCTGTCGCTCGGGCTCCGTCCGATCGTGGTGGTCAACAAGATCGACCGGCCCGACGCCCGTCCTGCGGAGGTGCTCGACGAGGTATTCGAGCTGTTCCTCAACCTCGACGCGAATGACGAGCAGCTCGATTTCCCGACGCTCTACGCCAGCGGCCGCGCGGGCTATGCGGGCCTCACCGACGATGTCCGCTAAGGCGACCTGACGCCTCTCTTCGAAACCATCGTCAGCCACGTCCCCCGGCCGCGCGTCGACGCCGGCCCGTTCCGCATGCTCGCCACCCTGCTCGACCGCGACCCGTTCCTCGGCCGAATCCTCACCGGCCGCATCGAAAGCGGGCGGCTGGACGTCAACATGCCGATCAAGGCGATCGACGTCGCCGGCAATGTCGTCGAGGAGGGCCGGGCGACCAAGATCTTCACCTTCCGTGGGCTCGAGCGCGTTCCGGTCGAGAGCGCCGAAGCGGGCGAGATCGTCGCCATCGCCGGCCTCATCAAGGCGACCGTGTCCAACACCTTCGCCGATCCGGACGTCACCGCGCCGCTGCACGCGCGCGAGATCGACCCGCCGACGCTGGCCATGAGCTTCGCGGTCAACGACAGCCCCTTTGCCGGCAAGGACGGCGACAAGGTGCAGAGCCGCGTGATCCGCGACCGCCTTCTGCGCGAGGCGGAGGGCAACGTCGCAATCCGCGTGACGGAAACGCAGGGAGGCGAAGCCTATGAGGTCGCGGGGCGCGGCGAGCTCCAGCTCGGCGTTCTGATCGAGACGCTTCGCCGCGAAGGCTTCGAGCTTTCGATCAGCCGCCCGCGCGTGCTGTACCGCGAGGGGCCGTCAGGCCGCGAGGAGCCGTATGAGACGGTGGTCGTCGACGTGGACGACGAATTCTCCGGAACCGTCATCGACAAGATGGCGATGCGCAAGGCCGAGATGACCGACATGCGCCCGTCGGGCGGCGGCAAGACGCGGCTGACCTTCTCGGCGCCGTCACGCGGCCTGATCGGCTATCATGGCGAGTTCCTGTCCGACACGCGCGGCACCGGCATCATGAACCGGCTGTTCGAGCGCTACGGACCCTACAAGGGCCCGATCGCCGGCCGCCAGAACGGCGTCCTCATCTCGATGGAGCAGGGCCCGGCGGTCGCCTACGCGCTGAACGCGCTCGAGGAGCGCGGCGTGCTCTTCGTCTCCCCCGGCGAGATGCTCTACGAGGGCATGGTCATCGGCGAGAACGCCAAGCCGCAGGACCTCGAGGTCAATCCGCTGAAGTCCAAGCAGCTCACCAACTTCCGCGCGAGCGGCAAGGACGAAGGCATCCGCCTGACGCCACCGCGCCGGATGAGCCTCGAGCAGGCGATCGCCTACATCCAGGACGACGAGCTGGTCGAAGTCACGCCCAAGTCGATCCGGATCCGCAAACGCTACCTCGATCCGCACGAGAGGAAGCGCGAGGCGCGGAAGCTCGAGGCGGCGTGACGCCGCCCCGCGCTATTCCCCGCTCAGAAGTTACAGTTGTTCGGGGCCGGTCTGTCGAGCCGGAACGAGGGCCCGCTCGTCCCCGTCGGATTCAGGTGGATCGCCACGAATTCGGCGCCCACCGAGTTCGACGCATTCCGCACGTTGTGAATGATGTAGGCATCCTCGATGAACGACTGCCCGGTCGTGTAAGTCGTGGACGGGCACAGCGGATTGGATCCGTCGGTCCAAACGATGCTGCCTGAGGTTACAGTCACGAAGACTGCCGCCGGATGAGCATGCCAACCGCTGACTCCGCCTGGCGCAACGGTAAGCCGGTCGGCACCGACGTCCGTGTCGTCGGTCGTCGTGAGGACCATGCCCCATTTGAGATCCTTGTCGCGCGCCTGGAGCGACCTGCTCAGATGGATCTGACCGAAGTGCCCGACAACGATACCGGACGGCGTGAAGCCGGATCCGGCCGTCGCCAGTGCCGCTGACGACGCAATGAGCGCGGCTGCAGCCGCGGTGCCGATAATGATGCCTTGTTTCATGGCCAGTCTCCCCACTCAAGAAAGAGAACGCCACTGACCGCCGCCCACCCCGGGGCGCGAGCGCCTATGCCACTTTGTTGATCCGCGTTGCACTTATCGAAGGTTGGAGGGCGGACAACGGAGCGAATGGCCGAAATCGGCGAGTCCCGCGTTGGGGCGGCGTGGCGGAATGGAAGGCGCATCAGCATTGGCTGCTCGCGGCGATCGTGACCGGGATCGCCGGCGGCCTGGCCGGCTTCGGCTATGTGAAGTCCGGCCTCTACAACGTGGCCGCGTCCAAGCCCCACACCAAATTCACCGAATGGCTGACGCACGAGACGATGATCCATTCGGTGCGCAGTCACGCCAAGGGCATCGTCGCACCGCCGACCGCTACCGACGCCCAGGTCGTGCGCGGCTTCTGCACCTACGAGACGCACTGCGTCGCTTGCCACGGCGCGGCCGCAGTCGCCCGGCAGCACTGGATAAGCGGCATGGAACCGCAGCCTCCTTATCTGGTGGACTCGACCCACATCTGGAAGCCGCGCGAGCTGTTCTGGATCGTCAAGAACGGGATCAAGATGACGGGCATGCCGGCCTGGCGGGACTCGCTGCCGGACCGGGAGATCTGGGATGTTGTCGCCTGGCTCAAGGCTTCCAGCCAGCTCCCCCCACAGACCTACCTTCGCTGGCGTGACGGCGGCCGGTGCGGCGCTCTCAGCGGCCTGCCATCTCCAGCACTTTTGCCCACTCGTCGTCTCTGACGGGGGATACGGACAAGCGCGACAGGCGGACGAGCTCCATCTTCGTGAGGCTTGGCTCGGCCTTGATCTGCTTCAGGGTAACAGGCCCTAGCGGCCGCACCGGCTCGACTGCGACCGAGACCCAGTTCGGGTCTTTCGGATCCGGCTGCGCCTCGCGCGTCACGCGCATGATCCCGACGACCTGCCGCTCGTCTCCGCTATGATAGAAGAAAGCCTCGTCGCCCTTCTTCATGGCCTTGAGGTGGAGTCGGGCCGTGGGGTTGCGGACTCCGTCCCATTCCGTGGCCTTGTCGCGATTCAGCTGGTCCCAGCTGTAGACTCCGGGCTCCGATTTCATCAGCCAATGCGCCATTGCGGGACACCTCCATGGTTAACTGTCGTTACATCGCCGACGAGCTGCCCGAAAGTGCCGATGGAACGAGCTTAAATTCCCGGAAAACTGAACAAATTGAAAGAGTTCCGAATCTTATCGCATGAGCCAAACGGTTCACCGCTGATCGGTTGGACTCTCATCTACGTTAACTTATCTGGGTTTCAGCGATTGAGAGCGAGTGAGCCGAGAGCGCTTTGACGCCGGGCTCCAGGGCACGACGGACCAGCCGCTCGGGGATTTGAAGAGCGCTTGAATGCGCCTCCCGGGCGGCTCCGTCAAAGAGGGCAAAGGAAATTTAGTGATCAAGCTGTTGGGGAACCGCGGCGCGTCCGCGGTTATGGGACTTTTCATGTTGGCGCTGGGTTCGAGCGAAGCCAGCGCGCAGAGCCTGCCGTCGCTGAGCGTATCGGCGGCGATCAGCCAGGCTGCGGCACTGGTTCGTCCGGCGATCGCCAGGACCACGGC
>CBHTSV010000171.1:0-9011 GCA_966095215.1 uncultured Sphingomonas sp.
GCCTCGGCGGCACCATGGCGGTCGCCGCCGCCAATCTTGTCGACTGCGAACGGGCGGTCACCCTTGCCGCTCCCTGGAGGTTCTCGCACTATCCCGATCACTCGCGGAATGCGCTGCAGGACATGTGGCGCCATTCGCAGGCGACGGCGCAGTCGCTCGGGGCGCTGCCGATGGAAGTTCTCCAGGCTGCTTTCTGGTCGCTCGACCCAGAAAGGACGGTCAGGAAATTCGCCGAGTTCGGCCGCCTCGATCCAGCGGGCGCAGAAGCCCGCCGCTTCGTCCAGCTCGAGGATTGGGCGAACGAGGGCGAGCCCCTGCCTTACACGGCCGCGAAGGAACTCATCGAGGACCTGTTCGGCCGCGACCTCCCCGGCTCGGGCGAGTGGATCGTCGGCGGCCGCACCGCGACGGACGAGGTCGCGGTTCCCGTGCTCCACCTGCTTGCGGAAGACGACCGCATTGCCCCGCCGGAGACCGCCGCTGCCGGCACTTCGGCTACCATTGCCTCCGGCCATGTGGGGATGATCGTCGGCTCGGCCCGAAGCACGCTGCACGAGCAGCTGAAGAGCTTTCTCGACCCGGCTTGCCGCTAGCGGCCGTGACCACTAAGTGAAGCGCCCACGCACCCGTAGCTCAGCTGGATAGAGCGTTGCCCTCCGAAGGCAAAGGCCACAGGTTCGAATCCTGTCGGGTGCGCCATCCTCGTTCCTGAATATCGCCCAACGTCCCGCGTCAGAACCGGTTCAAGCGCGGCGCGTTAGCCTATCGGCATGAAAAATCGCGTGAAAATCTTTTTTGGTCTCTCGGCGCTCGGGCTTGCCGCGGCCGCAAGCGCTGCCGTGCCAAGCGCATCCGCCTGGACCATCGGCCCGATCACCCCCAGCGGGAACCACTCGCGCGGCGTCCCGCTCCATCCTACGGCCGGGCCCGCCGGAGGCTGGCACATCAATCTCCCCGGCCCCGGCGGAAGCGTGAACTACGTCACCTTCCACCACGGATCGCTCGCCGGGAAGCGCCGGATCGTCATGCGCTACCGGGTGGAGGCCGCGCCGGGCGTGAAGATCGTCCCGCGGACGGACCCGAACGCGCCGTCGATCATCACGCTCTATTTCCAGGAGCGCGGCGACAATTGGAGCGGGCGCGGCCCGTTCGAAACTTACCGATGGTACGCCACTTTCGCCAAACAGATGCCGATCAGTCCGGGCACCCACGTGATCGTCGCTCCGTTGAGCGGCAAGTGGACCGCCGTGATGACGTCCAGCTCCTACTCGAACCCGGTGGGATTCCGGCAGGCGCTCGCCAACGCAGACCAGGTCGGTTTCGTGCTGGGCGGCGGCGATGGCTTCGGCCACGGAGTCTTCGCGACCGGCCCCGCGCGGCTGATCGTCACGGACTTCCGCGTCGAATAGCTAGTTCGCCGCGATCGTCTGCTGCACGCAGTCGGCGCGACTGAGCGGCGGCGGCGCGTCCGCGCGCAGGGTCAGCCTCGGCGTGAGCTCGGTCAACCGGCGCACATAGGCGTCAGTGAACACCCTCGCGCATTTACGGCTGAGGTGCGACCATTCCGGAAGAACCAGATTCTGCGCCAGCGGCAGGTCATCCGCGTGAATGCCTTTGGCATGCGCGCCCGCAAGCAAGAGATCCCAGCCCTGCGCTCGGGGGAGCCTTTTGTCCTCGACCGCGCGCAGCTCGGGAGCCGACGGCGGACGGATGAAGATCACGTCGCCCCCGCGCGCACGGATTCTCCGAACCGCCTCGGTGCTCCGTGCGACCACGTTCCTGACGAGCAAGGGCGGCAGCGGCGGGCCCTTGAATCGATCCCAGGCATGCCTTGCGTGCTGCTGCAGATAGGCGTCGGTTTCGATCTGATCCCACATGAAATACTGGCGGCGATCGAACGTCTCGGAGATTTTCCAGACGTCCTCGTAAGGGCTGTCGACGTCCGCGCGGATTCCGTGGTCGAACCGCGCTGCCCATTGGCTGGGCCGGTAATCGTGGTCCATGAAGGCGACGCGCCGCTGCAGCCATCGGTCGAGCCACAAGCCGCTCAGTTGCGACGGTTTGTCGTTCTTCTCCAGATTCCTGAGGTAGGGCGCCCCGATCCCGACGCCTTGCGGCCGGAAATAGCTGAGCTCGGCCAGGCCGAGCACCAGCAGGCCGTGGAAGTTCGGATCGTTCGCGTAGCTCTCGAGGAGCGCGCGCGCGTTGGTGCCGACGATCGCAGTCTGGACGGGCCGCACGCCGGTCAGCTGCTCGAAGCGGTCGAGGTCAGTGTCGAACAGGATTCGGCTGTCACCGACGATGGTGACCGGCGAGACGTCCGCCAGCCGGCGCTGCTCCGCCCATGCCTGCGGGCTGTCGTCGATGTCGCCGGCGCGCAGCCCGACCCAGCTTCGCGCATCCCACTCCCACAGCGAGAGCATCAGAACGACCAGGCAGAAAACGACAGTCCCCATCCGCGCCCACGGAAGCGCGGGGATGTCGCGCGTCGGAACCGGCTGAGCCTGTCCGGGGCGATCCGCGGCCGACTTGCGCAGGCCAGGCGGGAGTGCGCCCTCGCGGACTCCGCGGATCTCTTCCTTGTGGGCCTCAGAATGCGAAATAGATGAAGGCATTGCCCTGCCCCTGCTCGACCAGCACCGCGAACGCCATCAAGGTCCAGACGCTGGCGACGACCAGCGCCGGAGTGCGCTCGATGACCGCCTCCAGCGTCGTGTTTCGCATCGCCACGTGAGTTGCGAAAATCCCGCTGACGATCAGCAGCGCGATCGCCATCGGCCCCGCCGCGATCAGCGGGTCCGGCTTCGCCGCCATGCCGGCCATTCCGGTGAGAATCACTCCGGCGCCCGCGAAAGTCTTCGCGCGGAAGAACACCCAGGTGATATTGACGAGAAGGAAGGTCAGCACGGCCAGGCCGACCAGTGTCACCCGCCCGGGCGTGAAGCCCTTGAATCGGGTCCTCAGCCACCGCTCCACGGACAGGTAAAGCCCGTGCAGCCCGCCCCATACCACGAAGGTCCAATTGGCCCCGTGCCACAGGCCGCCGAGGAGCATCGTGCCCATCAGCGCCGCATAGGTCCTCGCCGGGCCGTGCCGGTTCCCGCCGAGCGGGATGTAGAGATAGTCCCTAAGCCAGCTCGACAGCGTGATGTGCCATCGCCGCCAGAAGTCCGAGAATCCGACTGCCCCATATGGGAAGCGGAAATTGTCGGGCATGGCGAAGCCGAGGCACAAGGCGACGCCGATGGCCGACGTCGAGTAACCGGCGAAATCGCAGAAGATCTGCCCGGCGAAGGCGAAGGTCGCCGCCCAGCTGTCGAGCATCCCCGGGACCTTGTCGTGCTGGTCGTATACCTGCTCGACGACGGGAGCGAGGAAGCCGTCGGCGAGCACGACCTTCTGGAACAGCCCGAGAGTCAGGAGCGCGAGTCCGAAGAAGATCTGGTTCGGCTTCGCCTGCCGCGGCTCGTCGAATTGCGGCACCAGCTCGGTCGGCCGCATAATCGGGCCGGCGACGAGATGCGGGAAGAAAGTGACGAACAACGCGTAATTGAGGAAGCTGCCGGCGGGCTTCGACCGCCTGAGATAGACATCCAGCGTGTAGGACAGGGTCGCGAACGTATAGAAGCTGATGCCGACCGGCAGGACGATATCCCACGCCGGCGGATGGTAGATGATGCCCAGGCTCGCGGCGACACGCACGAAATTATCGGTGAGGAAGCCGCCATATTTGAAATAGCCGAGCATCCCGAGGTTCACAATGACGCTGGTGAGCATCCACAGCCGGCGCGTGCGCTCACGCTTGGCCCGCACCATCCATTGCGCGGCCCACCAATCGACGACCGTCGAGATCCACAGCAGGGCGACGAACGGCGGGTTCCACGCCGCGTAGAACAGGTAGGACGCGATCAGCAGGTTGATCTTCTTCTGGTGCCAGCTGAAAAACGGCGCGTAGTGAAGCGCCATAACGATGGCGAAAAAGACGATGAACGTCAGCGAATTGAAGATCATGGCGCGCCCCCGCGCCAGTCAGCGCCTGCCATGATACACAGCTTCCCCCAGCTGTACGCGCCGTTTGCAGCCACGAGACTCGGCGGCCCGGCGGACGGGAACCTTGCACCATCAATGACTTGGCGCAAGCAAATTGGTTAACGGCAGTTTGACGAGGCGTTCGATGCTCGACAAAGCGCAGCCGGCTGGCATGATCGGCGGATGCATCTCCGCGCCGCTTTCCTTGCCCTGCTCTTCATGACGGGCTCAGCCCCCGCCGCCGAACGGCCCCGAGCGCGCGAAGCCGGGATTACCTTCGGCATCCTCCCCAGCGGTCCGCTCGCCGCCAACACCCCCGTCGGCGGAGTGAAGGTCGGCCAGGTCTCCCTCATCGAGGGCACGACCGTCCGCACAGGCGTCACGGCGATCGTCCCGCACGGCGGCAATCTCTACCAGGACAAGGTCCCGGCCGGCTTCGCGGTCGGCAACGCCTACGGCAAGTTCATGGGCTCGACCCAGGTCAAGGAGCTGGGCGAGATCGAGACTCCGATCCTGCTCACCAACACGCTGAACGTTCCCGAGGCCGCGGCGGGGATCATCGGCTGGACCCTGAAGCAGCCCGGAAACGAGCATGTGCGCTCGGTCAATGCCGTTGTCGGCGAGACGAACGATGGGACCCTCAACGACATCCGCGGACGTCACGTGACGCCGGCGCACGCCATCGCGGCGATCGAGTCCGCGCGCGAAGGCCAAGTGCAGGAAGGCGCGGTCGGCGCCGGCACCGGCACCATAGCCTTCGACTGGAAGGGCGGCATCGGAACCAGCTCGCGCCGCCTGCCGAGCAGTCTCGGCGGATGGACCGTCGGCGCCTTGGTGCAGACCAATTTCGGCGGAGTCCTGACCGTCGCCGGAGTGCCGATCGGCCAGGCGCTCGGCCGCTATTATCTGAAGAACGAACTCGCCAAGGCGAATGCCGACGGCTCGGTGATCATCGTGCTCGCGACGGACGCCCCGCTTTCCGACCGCAACCTCGAGCGCCTCGCTAGCCGCGCGTTCCTGGGCCTAGCGCGCACCGGCTCGCCGATGACGAACGGGTCAGGCGACTATACAATCGCTTTCTCGACGAACCTGGATGTCCGCCGAACCGCCGAACGCCGCGCGAAGCCAAGTGCCGTGATCGACCTTCCGAATGAGCAAATGTCACCGCTTTTCGAAGCCGCAGTGGAAGCGACCGAAGAAGCCGTGATCAACTCGCTCTTCGCCGCCACCCCGATGGATGGCAACGGCAAGCACATTGATGCGCTGCCGATCGATCAGGTCGTAAAGCTCTACCGTCGCGCGCGGCGCTAATATTCTCCGAACCGCCCGCGCACGGAACGCAGCAGCTTTGCGCTGTCGTACCCGACACCATCCTTGAACACGAGGATCACGTTCTCGACGTCGTTGATGTTCGCGGCCGGATTCCCTTTCACGATGAACAGGTCCGCGTTCTTGCCTGCAGCGATGGAGCCGATGCGATCCTGAAGGCCAAGGTAGGTTGCTCCGTTCAGCGTTCCGATGCGGATCGCCTCGACCGGCGAGAAGCCCGCCTCGACGAGCAGCTCCAGCTCGCGCTGATCACCGAAGCCCGGGATGACTCCTCCGTTTCCAGTCGGATCGGGCCCTGCGATCAGCAACCCGCCCGCCGCGACGAACTGCCGCTCCAGGCCAAGATCGTTCTTGTAAGCCTGCGTGAAATCCTCGGCGCGCTTCGTTCCAGCGCGGCTGGCGGTCAGGTTGCGCAGGTACAGGTACGACTCCTTCGCCTGCGGCGTCAGCACGTCCATCTGGCGCGCTTGAAGCGGCGCGTGCAGCGGCACGCTCTGCTCGAACACCGGCAGCGTCGACGTGATCGCGACATGGTGATCGACCAGCAGCTTGATCAGCGCGTTCGCCTGTGGGCCACCCGGCTTCATCGCCAACAGAGTCGGCGTGCCCGTCCCGTCGGAGCATTTATCGGGCTGCTTGCCCGGATCGAGCTGCGTGTTGACGAAGAAGCCATGCTCGAGATTGTCGATCCCGAGCGCCACCGCCTCCGGATAAGTCACCGAGCACAAATGGCCCGTGACCTTGAGCCCGCGCCGGTGCGCTTCTTTGATTGCGGCACCGAGCTCCGCGCGCGTGATGTTCATGTAGGCCTTGAATGAATTCACGCCCTGGTCGGCCCAGAAGGCGACCTCTCGCCGCGCGTCTTCCGGCGAGCTGATCGGGTGGTTCTGGATGAAGAAAGCGCCGGGACCTTCAAGATACGGTCCTGTCACGTCCATGTGCGGCCCGACCAGCTTGCCCGCGTCGATCTCGCGCTTGAGGGCCAGGTCCGTGTAGGGCTCGACGCTGCCGGTCGTCCGCATCGTCGTCACGCCGTTCGCCAGGTACAGCCGCGGCGCGCTGAAGCTCATTTGCGGAACGATGATCGGCTGCTCGAACTTGCCGGTAGGATCGATGTTCGGCCGCTGCAGGTAGAAGAGATGGTTGTGCATGCCGACGAGGCCGGGCAGCGCCGTCTCGCCGCTCCCGTCAATCAGTCGATACCGCGCTGGAATCGGCATGCTCGCCGGCTGCACCGCCGCGATCTTCGACCCGTCGATCAGCAGAGTCTGGTCCTCGACCGGCGCCGCGCCCGTGCCGTCGACAATCCGCAAATGCGTGATCGCGATCTGCCCCGCCGGCACATGCACGAACTGCTGGACGTCCGGCCCGGGCGCTGCCGGCGGAGCGAGGACCGGCGCGGCGGATATGGTCGAAGCAAGCACTACCGCCATTGCGGCGAGCAGCTGGAATTTCACGAGACCCTCCTGCTTCCGACCGCTAGCTCGCACGTCCGCGCATTCTTCCGCAATGGTCGGAAGCGCAAAAGGCAGGAACGCGGATCAGGAAGTGAGAGAGGCTGCCAGCCTCAACATAGCGTCGTCGCAGGTTGCTCGCCGTTGCAGGGGCGCTGAGTCTGCATCTTTTCGGTTTCCTCGCGGTCGTGGCGTTTCAGCTCCAGCCACTGGGCCTGGGTCATGCAGACCCTTTTCGTCGCCAGACGGCTGCCGATCACCTCCACCTTTTCGCAAACTGGCCGGTTGGGATCGGGCGACTGCTTCATCTGGGGCGATGCGCTGGGTTTATCGGGTGCTTGGGCCCAAGCGGCGCTGTTGACTGATAATGCGAGGGCGGCACTGAGGAGCACCATTGAGCTCGGTTTCATCGCTCTCTCCCGCTTTTCGGGTTTTGTGCGCGCACTGGCCTTTCGGGCACCATGAGAATCTGCCGATGAATGCCGAATCGCAAGACCACTTCGACAAATGGCCCGACGGAACCCGCCTCCCCCGCCTCCCGTTGTGGCGGCGCATGGACCAGCAGGTCGCACCCAGGAGCAGGGCCCCGCTCCTCCAACAGCCGCCGGAGGCGGAAGCATTCTACTCCCAGGTCCTCCAGCTGATGGCAAAATCGGAGATCCCCTTCCTCGTCTCGGGAACCTATGCCCTCGCGAGCTACACGGGTATCGACCGGCCGACCAAGGACGTGGATGTCTTCGCCAAGGCCGGCGATGCGCTGAAGCTTCTGTCCTACTTCCGCGACCACGGCTTTTCCGTCGAGACGGTGGATGAGCGCTGGCTCAACCGAATCACTCGCGGCGAGCTGTTCGTCGATATCATCACGAACATGCCTACCGTGACCACGCACGTGACCGACGACTGGTTCGTCGACGCGCCGGAAACCGAGTTGTTCGGCGCCAGGGTACGCCTTGTCCCGCCGACGCAGTTCATCTGGTCCAAGATCTTCGTCGCCGACCATCACCGGTACGACGGCGCGGACGTCGCGCACGTTATTCTCAAATGCCACGACAAAATCGACTGGAAGATGCTCCTGTCGCACATGGAGCTTTATTGGGAAGTGCTGCTGATGGCGCTCCTCAACTTCCGCTTCGTCTATCCGAGCGAGCGGCACCGCGTGCCCCGCTGGCTGATGGAGGAACTTCTCGATCGGCTGAACGACCAGATGATGGTCAAGCCGCCCGGCAAGAGAATCTGCCGCGGCCGCATTTTCTCACCGCGCGACTATTCCATCGATGTGGACCAATGGGGCTTCTCCGAAGCCGTCGGCAATCTCGAAGAACAATATGGCGACGACGACTGACGGCAAATTGAGAGTTGCGGCGATTGGCGACCTCCATGTGATGGAGGACGATGTCGCGCCCTACCGCGAGCTCTTCGGCGAGATCGCGCACGAAGCCGACGTGCTCGTGCTGTGCGGCGACCTCACCAATTTCGGCAAGGTCACCGAGGCGGAAATCCTCGCCGAGGACATCCGCACCTGCTCCATCCCTGTGATCGGCGTGCTCGGCAATCACGATTACGAATGCGGCGTCGACGACCAGGTCTGCGCGATCCTGCACGAGGCCGGGATGAAGGTGCTCGACGAGCAGGCGGTCGAGATCGAGGACGTCGGCTTCGCGGGAGTGAAGGGCTTCATGGGCGGCTTCGGCCGCGGGGAGCTGGCGCCCTTCGGCGAGCCCATCGCCAAGGCCTTCGTGGACGAGGCTCTCAACGAAGCGCGGAAGCTGGAGAATGCGCTGAGATCGCTGCGCACTGACCGCAGCGTTGCGGTGCTTCATTATTCGCCGACGATCGAGACTCTCGACGGCGAGCCGTCCGAGATCTTCCAGTACCTCGGCTCACAGCGCCTCGCTGACGCAATCGACCGATTCGATCATGTGAAGGCGGTGGTCCACGGCCACGCACATCACGGCAAATACGAAGGCGCCACGCCGCGCGGAGTGCCGGTCTACAATGTCGCCCAATTCGTGCTGAAGCCGTTGTTCGGAAAGCCGTATGTGGTGCTGGAAGTCTAGGCCGCCGGCCAATTTTCCAGGATTTCGACGAAGCGCGTGAGCCAGGCGTTGGTCTGGTGCCCGTCGACGACGCGGTGGTCGATGGTCAGCGTTACATAGGCCATCGGGTGGATGAGCATCGCGTCCCGCCCGTTCACGGTAC
>CBHTSV010000172.1:0-2028 GCA_966095215.1 uncultured Sphingomonas sp.
ATGAAGAACCAGATCGACGCGTTCGAGGAAGGCGATTTGAAGCCCCAGGACGTGACAAAGATCGCGACCGACCTCGGAGTCACGGAGGAAGAGGTCGTGTCGATGAACCGCCGCATGGCGATGGGCGGCGATACCAGCCTCAACGTTTCGCTGAAAGGCGACGAGGGCAGCGAGAGCCAGTGGCAGGATTTTCTCGTGGACACGGGCCCGCTGCAGGACGAGGCGATCGCGGAGGACCAGGAAAGCCGCGTCCGCCACGACCTGCTCATGACGGCGCTGGAGAGCCTCAACGACCGTGAGAAGCACATCCTGATGGAGCGCCGCCTGGCCGACGAGCCGAAGACGCTCGAGGAGCTGAGCCAGGTCTACGGCGTCAGCCGCGAGCGCATCCGCCAGATCGAGGTACGCGCCTTCGAGAAATTGCAGGCCGCACTCCTGCGCCTGGCCGGCGAGCGGCGACTGCTTCCGGCGGCTTAGGTCTTCCCGCCCCAAGCCGTTCCGCTTCCGCGACGAACCCCCCTTGCCTTCTTCCGAAAACAGGCGGACGGTGGCGGTTTCCTCATAGGCGCCCGAGCGCCTGCAAGAGAGCGACTCGCGCGCCGTTACGGCACGAAGGGAGAGTCGCATGGCCGGACAACCATCCAAAGGCACCCGAGTAATCGCGCTGGTGGGACCCGCCGGCGCAGGAAAGACAAGCCTTGCCGAGGCAATGCTGTTCGCAGCCGGAACGAGCGACCGATTGGGGTCGACGGCCAACGGCTCCAGCATCGGCGATTCTAGCCCGGAAGCGCGACAGCGGGGAGGCTCGACTGAGCTCAATCTCTACAATCTCGAATATCTCGGCGATCAGTTCGCGATCGTCGATGTGCCCGGTTCGGTCGGATTTGCTGCCGATGGCGCCCGCGCCGTCGCCGTTGCCGATGTCGCAATCGTCGTGGTCGATCCGGATCCCGCCCGCGCGCCGCTCGCGGCCCCTGCCCTTCGAGCGCTCGATGAGCTCGGCATCCCGCACCTGATCTTCGTCAACCGCATCGACCAGGCGCACGGCCGCATCCGCGACCTCCTGTCGGCGCTCCAGCCGATGAGCGTGTCGCCGCTTATCGCCCGCCAGATCCCGATCTGGGATGGCGAAAAGGTCAGCGGCTTCGTCGACTTGGCGCTAGAACGCGCATTCAAATATCGGCCCGGCAAGGAGTCCGAGCGCATCGAGATCCCGTCCGAGCTCCACGATCGCGAGATCGAGGCGCGTACCCAGATGCTCGAACAGCTCGCCGATCACGATGACGAGCTTCTCGAGCAGCTGCTGATGGACCAGGCGCCTACGCCCGAGAAAGTCTTTCAGGACCTCGCCCGCGAGACTGGCGAGAGCCTCGGCGTTTCGGTGCTGTTCGGCTGCGCGAGCAGCTCCTGGGGAGTCCGCCGGCTGTTGAAGGCGCTGCGCCACGAAGCCCCGGCGCCGCAAGCCGCCTCCGACCGGCTCTCGGTCACCGACCCGTCGATGTACGTCTTCAAGATCCTGCACGGCTCGATCGGCCGGCTGGCGCTGGCGCGAGCACTCGGCGGAGCGATCCACGAGGGTTCGGATTTGAAAACGGACGATGGCGAGCATTCGCGGGTCGGTTCGCTGTTCAAGGTGCAGGGCGAGAAGACGCAGAAGATCACCGAAGCCGCCGCCGGCGATCTCGTCGCGGTCGCCAAGGTCGACAACATCAAGGCGGGCCAGTGGATCGGCGCCGGCAAGCTGCCGCCGAAAATCGAAGTCGCGCTCCCCGCGCGGAACTGCGTGTTCGCGATCGAGCCTGCGGACCGGAAGGACGACGTGAAGCTATCCGGAGCGCTGCAGCGGCTGACCGAGGAGGACGCCGGCCTGATCGTCGAGCATGACGACGCGAACCACGAAATCCGCCTCCGCGGCGTCAACGACGAGCATCTTAACACGGTGCTCGCACGATTGAAGCGCCGCTACGGCGTCGAGGTAAAATCGCACCCGCCGGCGGTCGGCTATCGCGAATCTATCCGCAAGCCAGT
>CBHTSV010000173.1:0-2468 GCA_966095215.1 uncultured Sphingomonas sp.
GGGATCCTTTTGTCTCGAACTGGGGGGCAGTGCGAGAGGGAGGCGCGGGCCAGTGCAAGGCGGTGGAGCGAGTTCGTCTGTTGAGCTGGCCGGAGCGCCCGCGGTGGCGCCGCTGGAGGCAGCCTGGGAATCGATCCGCACGGGCATTCGTCGCGACCTTGGTGCCCGAACGTTCGACGGTTGGCTGAAACCTGCCGAACTAGGTTCCTTTGAGCCGGACAGCGGCACTCTCGACATCGTCATGCCGAGCCAGTTCATGGCCGACTGGGTCCGCTCCCATTTCGGCGAACGGCTGGCGCTGGCGTGGAAGACCGCGCTGCCGATCGTCCGCGACATCCGAATCGTCGCTACGGCAGATGCTCCGAGGCCGACTCCGCTGCTGATCCTCGAAGAGGCTCCGGCGCCGACCGAACGCGATCCCAACGCCCCCAATTTCGACCCGCGCTATCGCTTCGAGACCTTTGTCATCGGCAAGGCCAACGAGGTCGCGGCGACCGCGGCGCGGACGCTCGCAACCTCCAGGACAGTGAGCTTCAACCCGCTCTTCATCCATGGCGGGACCGGGCGCGGCAAGACTCACCTGCTGCACGCGATCGGCCACGCATTCCTCCAGCACAATCGCGGTTCGCGAGTCGTATCGATGTCGGCCGAGAAGTTCATGGTCGAGTTCATCCGGGCGCTGAAGGAGAACGACACGATCGGCTTCAAGCAGCGGCTTCGGAATGCCGACCTGCTGCTGATCGACGACGTCCAGTTCATCGCCGGCAAGGATTCGACACAGGAGGAATTCTTCCACACGATGAACGAGATCATCACCGCCGGGCGGCGGCTGGTGATCACGTCGGACCGCGCGCCGCAGGACCTGGACGGGATCGCTCCGCGCATCCTGTCGCGTCTGTCCTGGGGCCTGGTCGCCGACATCAACGCCGCCGATTACGAGCTCAGGTTCAACATCATCGTGTCGAAGCTCGAGGCGCTTCCCGGCGTTGAGATGCCCCGCCCCGTGATCGATTTCCTTGCGCGGCGAGTCACCTCGTCCGTGCGCGAGCTTGAGGGCGCGCTCAACCGCATCGGCGCCTACGCGATGATGACCGGACGGACCATCGACATCGCCTTTGTCGAGGAGGTGCTGGCGAACGTCCTTCGCGCCAACCAGCGGCGCATCTCGATCGACGAGATCCAGACCCAGGTTGCCGAGCATTATCGCATCCGCAAGGCGGAGATGACCTCGGCCCGCCGCGCCCGCGAGGTCGCTCGGCCCAGACAGGTCGCGATGTATTTGTCGAAGCAGCTGACGCCCAAGTCGCTGCCAGACATCGGGCGCCGCTTCGGCGGGCGCGATCACACGACCGTGATCCACGCGGTGCGCCAGATCGAGAAGCTCCGCGCCAGCGACGCCGAGCTCGATGCCGACATCCGCCTGCTGACAAGGCAGCTCGAGGGCTAGTCGAGCGTCGTCCGGTACTGCCGGACCGCCAGGGTTGCGACGACCAGGACGAACAGCGCGAGGGCGCCGAGGCTGGGCAGTGCGTCCGTGATTCCGACGCCTTTCAGCATGGACCCGCGCACGACCCGCAGCATGTGGGTGACGGGGATCACCGTCCCGAGCCACTGCGCCCATTGCGGCATGCCACGGAAGGGAAAGAGGAAGCCCGTGAGCAGGATTGACGGAAGCAGGTAGAACACCGCCATCTGCATCGCCTGCAGCTGCGTCCGGGCGAGGGTCGAAACGAGAAACCCGAGGCTGAGGCTGCCCACGATGAAGAGGAAGAGCCCGAGGATCAGTGCCGGCCAGCCGCCCGCCATCGGCACTCCGAACAGCAGGCGCGCGAGGGTGATAATGAGGGTCGCCTGGATGATTCCGACCATCACGTATGGGGTGAGCTTGCCGATCATCACCTCGATCGGCCGAAGCGGCGTGGACAGCAGCGTCTCCATCGTCCCGCGCTCGGCCTCACGGGTCATTCCGAGCGCGGTCATCATGACGAGGGTGATCGTCAGGATCGTCGCGACCAGCCCGGGAACGATGTTGTAAGCGGTGATGCTCTCAGGGTTGTAGCGGCGCTGGACCACGACCTCGAAGGGCCTGGGCGTAGAGGGTGCCGCATTCGACGCGATCGCGCCCTTGAGATCGTGCATCAGCGCATATTGGGGCAGCGCGGCAAGCGCCGCGACGGCCGGGCCAGTGGCCGCCGGGTCCGACGCATCCGCCTCAACCAGGATTTGCGGATCGTCGCGCCGGACGACACGCCGGGTGAAGTCGCCGGGAATCGTGATCGCGAACTGGACCGCGCCGCGCTCGATGAGCCTCTCCATCTCCTCGGGCGACCGCGCCGTATAGCGAAGGTCGAAATAGTCGCTGTTGTCCAGCGCGCCGAGGATGGAGCGTGAGAATTGCCCCTGGTCCTGGACGAAGACGGCCGCCGGCAAATGCTTCGGATCGGAGTTGATCGCATAGCCGAACAGCA
>CBHTSV010000174.1:0-3061 GCA_966095215.1 uncultured Sphingomonas sp.
CCTGTCGCCGGAAAAGACGGTGATCCTGCCAGACATGGATGCCGGCTGCTCGCTTGAGGACAGCTGTCCGCCCGAGCAGTTCAAGGCGTTCCGCGAGGCGCACCCCGATCACATCGCCCTGACCTACATCAACTGCTCGGCAGCGGTGAAAGCGCTGAGCGATATCATCGTCACTTCGTCGAGCGCGCAAATCATCCTCGACCAGATTCCGAAGGACCAGAAGATCATCTTCGGGCCTGATCGCCACCTCGGCGGCTATCTCGCGCGCAAGACCGGGCGCGACATGCTGCTGTGGCCCGGCATCTGCATCGTCCACCAGGCCTTCAGCGAGACCGAGCTGCTGAAGCTCAAGGCGGAGAATCCCGGTGCGCCGGTCGCTGCGCATCCCGAATGCCCGCCGCACATCATCGATCATGCGGACCATGTGGGCTCGACCAAGTCGATTCTCGACTTCGCGCTGAGCAGTCCGGCCGAGACGATCCTCGTCGCGACCGAGCCGCACATCATCCACCAGATGGAGAAGGCTGCGCCGGGCAAGACGTTCATCGGGGTCCCGGGCGGCGACGGGAACTGCAATTGCAACATGTGCCCCTACATGGCGCTGAACACGCTCGAAAAGCTTTATGTCGCGCTCCGCGACCTCGAGCCGAGGATCGAGCTGTCGGCGGAGATCATGGACCGCGCCCGGGTGCCGCTGGAGCGGATGCTGGAGATGGCGGGCCGCACTGTGGGTCAGGGGGACGTCGGAGTGCCGATCATCGACGAACCCGGGAAGATCGATCCTACGATCAGCGGCGACTGACCGCCGCATATTCAGGCCTTGTTAGGGGTGATTCCGGCATAACCTCCTCAATTCCGGGGGAGGTTTTTTCATGTCGAAGACCGCTGTGCGGGTGTCGAAGCTCGCAGGCCTGTTTGCACTTTCACTGTCGATCGCGGCGCCCGCTGGAGCAGCCGCTGCGGCGTCCAATTCGTTCGCCAGTCAGTTTCCGGCGCGGATTCTCGCCGCGCACAATGCGGTACGCGCCCGCGCGGGTCAGCCGCCGCTCGCCTGGGATCCGGCGCTCGGCCAGGCGGCCGCCGCTTATGCGCAACAGATGGCGTTCACCGGCGTGTTCGCGCACTCGAATCGGCAGGCGCGGCGCGGCACGGGCGAGAACCTGTGGATGGGCACTCGCGGCGCCTTCAGCCTCGAGACGATGGTGAGCAACTGGGCGTCCGAGGGGCACGTGTTCCAGCGCGGCGTTTTCCCGGCGGTGAGCCGCACCGGCAATTGGGAGGATGTCGGCCACTACACGCAGATCGTCTGGCCCACGACGACCCGCGTGGGCTGCGCGATCGCCTCGACAGCGCGCACCGATTACCTCGTTTGCCGCTACTCGCCCGCCGGCAATATCGACGGACGCCCCGTAGGCTAAGGCACCAGGACGGCGGCGCCTTCGATGGCGCCCGAGCGCAAGGCCGCCAGCGCCTCGTTCGCCTGAGACAGCGGGAACTCGGTGGTCCGGACCTTCACCGGCACCTGCGCGGCGATTTCCATGAACTCGCGGCCGTCGGCTCGCGTCAGGTTCGCTACGGACGCGATGGAGCGCTCGCCCCAGAGCTGCTCGTACGGGAAGCTCGGGATGTCGCTCATGTGGATGCCGGCGCAGACCACGCGCCCTCCTTTGCGGACGTGCTGGAGCGCAGTGGGGACGAGGGCTCCGACCGGCGCGAAGATGATCGCGGCGTCGAGCTGTTCCGGCGGGGCCTTGCTCGAGCCGCCCGCCCAGGCGCAGCCGAGGGAGCGCGCAAAATCCTGCGTCTCCCTGTCGCCGTCGCGGGTGAAGGCGAAGACCTGACGACGCTGCCAGACCGCGACCTGCGCGAGAATGTGCGCGGAGGCGCCGAAACCGTAGAAACCGATCCGGCTTCCACCGCCCGCGATTTTCAGCGCGCGCCAGCCGATCAACCCCGCACAGAGCAATGGCGCGGCTTCGACATCGTCGAACTCGTCCGGAATCCGGAGGCAGAAACGGGAGTCCGCGATGATATGCGTCGCGTAGCCGCCGTCGCGGGTGAAGCCAGTGAACGTCGGACGGTCGCAGAGATTTTCCATCGCGTGGTTGCAGTAGAAGCAGGTGCCGTCCGTTCTTCCGAGCCAGGGCACGCCGGCGCGCTGGCCGACGGCGAAGTCCGTTGCGTCCGGGCCAATGGCGGCGACATAGCCGACGACCTCGTGCCCCGGCACGATCGGCAGAGGGCCGTGAATATCGCCGTCGACGATGTGTAAATCGGTACGGCATACGCCGCAGGCCGCGACTTCGATCAGCAGGTCGGGTCCGGCGGGTTGTGCAATATCGCGTGTGACCTCGCGCAGCAGCTGCCGTGGCGCGTCCAGCTGCATGGCCGTTACGCGGTTCGAAACCTCGTTCATCGAAGCGAAATTAACACAGTCGGAGCGTCTCTGCCGAGCAACGGTTCGCCGTTACCGGCTTGCGCCGGGAAACAAGCTCACGGCACGCTCGTTCTGGTATCGAAACATGGGGGATATGACATGCGCAAGATTTCAATGATCGCTGCTGGCTTCGCACTCGTCGCGACGAGCGCCGGCCCTGTCGCGGCGCCGGCGTACGCTCACGCGAGCACTCGCTACCACGTGCATCACTACAAGGGCCACACGCACTACGCGCGCAAATATTGCCGCCGCTCCAGCGGTACGACCGGTCTCGTCGCCGGCGGAGTCGGCGGTGCAGTTGTCGGGTCGAAGGTGCTTGGCGGCGGAATCCTCGGCGTGGCCGCGGGCGCGGTGGGCGGCGCGGTCGCCGGACGGGCGATCGACCGCACCATGACCGCCCGTCAGCGCTGCTACTGGCGCTGAGCCTGACGCGGGCGGCAATGCCCGCCTACGCCGAGCGGAACAAGACAGTTCGGCCGCGGGAGCGCGCTTATGCGCTCGCCGCGGTCGTTCTCGTGCAGCTGGCGCTGGGGCTCGCATTGCTGAACGGGCTTCGCGTGCAGTTCAGCCGGACGGGCGAGATGGTCAGCCGGTTGATCAATGTCAGACTTCAGCCGCCGCCAC
>CBHTSV010000175.1:0-2482 GCA_966095215.1 uncultured Sphingomonas sp.
TGCAAGGTGCTCGCCTATGTCGACGATGAGGCCGAGGAACGCGGCGAGCCCGAGCTGGCGGTGCTGGTGGTGCGTCAGTCCGACGGCTTGCCGGGGCAGGGCTGGTGGGTCGGCGGGGCGAAGAAGCATCGCTACACGGGATCGTGGGAAGGCGCAGCGGCGGCGAAGCTGATCCGGAAGCTGCAGCGGCAGGCGTTCGAACATTGGCAGTCCTCCCCGGAATGGGGAGGTGGCAACGCGAAGCGCTGACGGAGGGGCGTCGGAGACCTGCACCCACGCCCCTCCACCAGCTTCGCTCGTCCCCCTCCCCGTACCGGGGAGGATCGGCTAATCGCTCCCGCGTGAGCGAAGCGCGTACCTTCACCGTATCCGAGGACGATGACGGAATCCGGCTTGACCGCTGGTTCAAGCGGCACATGCCCGACGTAAGCTTCAACATCGTGTCGCGCTGGGCGCGGACGGGGCAGCTGCGCCTTGCGGGCAAGAGGGCGGTGCCCGGAGACAGGATCGAGGCGGGGCAGGAGATCCGGGTCCCACCATTGGAAGCCGCTCCCGCGCGCACTGCTCGGCCGCAGCCGAAACGCGAGCCGCTGACCGAAGAGGAAGCGGAGTTCGTGCGCGACATGGTCATTTACGACGACCGCAATGCCTTCGTCCTCAACAAGCCCCCGGGCCTGGCGACGCAGGGCGGGACCAAGACTACGCACCATCTCGACCGGCTGCTGGACGGACTTGCCGGCGAGGTGGGACGACCCAAGCTCGTCCACCGGCTCGACAAGGACACGTCCGGCGCCTTGCTCGTCGCGAGAAGCGCGAGGGCGGCGGGACATTTCGCCAAGGCCTTCTCGGGAAGGACGGCCCGCAAGATCTATTGGGCCTTGGTCGTCGGGGTGCCGGATGCGGACGAAGGCTTGATCGACGCACCGCTCGCGAAGCAGCCGGGCACGGGGGGCGAGAAGATGCACGTCGATCCCGAGCACGGGCTTCCGGCCAGGACTCGCTGGCGAGTGCTCGACCGTGCCGGAAATCGCGCGGCCTGGGTCGAGCTTCAGCCGCTGACCGGCCGTACCCACCAGCTGCGCGCGCACATGGCCGCGCTTGGCCATCCCATCGTCGGGGACGCCAAATATGGCGGCCCCGAAGCGTTCCTGACGGGCGGCATCAGCCGCAAGCTGCACCTCCATGCGCGCAGGCTCAGGATCGAGGGTCCGGAGGGCGGGAAGATCGATGTGACCGCGGAACTCCCTGCGCATTTCTCCGAAAGCCTGGCGACCCTGGGGTTCGAGCAGGCGGGGGGAGATCGGCCGATCGTCCAGCCGCCGCCGCGGAAACGGGCAGCGAAGCCCAAGGCGCCGACGCGCAGGGGCGAACGGCGCTCGCGCGGCAGTCCGAAGGCGCGGCGGCGATGAACCGGCTCGCCATCTTCGATTGCGACGGAACGCTCGTCCACAGCGGGCGGACTATCTACACGGCGCTTTCCGACACCTTCCGACAGAACGGCCTCCAAATTCCACCGCCCCATGTTGCGCGGCGTGTGATCGGCCTAAGCCTTATTGAAGCGATGGCGGCACTGCTGCCCGATCGCACGACCGAGGAGCATGTCGAGCTTGCGGAAGGGTACAAGCGCAATTTCATGGCGCTGCGCGAGGCCGGCCGTGTCGAAGAGCCGTTGTTCGATGGAGTGCTCGAGCGGCTCGACGCGCTGGAGCATGACGGCTGGCTGCTCGCGGTCGCCACAGGCAAGTCGGACCGCGGGTTGAGACACTGCCTCGAGCAGCACGGCATCCACGCGCGTTTCGTGTCGCTGCAGACGGCGGACCGGCATCCGTCCAAGCCGCACCCGTCGATGGTTCTGCAGGCGATCGCGGACGCGGGCGCGGCTCCGGAAACGAGCTTCGTGGTGGGCGACACCAGCTTCGACCTGGCCATGGCCGCGGCTGCGGGCGCGGCGCCGATCGGCGCGGGTTGGGGCTATCACGAGCCGGAGGAGTTGATCGAGGCGGGCGCCATCGCGGTGGCCGAGCGCCCGGCGGACGTCCTCACGGTCATCGAGGAGCGCGTCAATGGATGAGCAGACCAGGTGGCGGAACCGGTTGCTCGCTTATTCGGCGGTCCGAGTCGGCGGCCTTGCGATCTTCTTCCTCGGGATCGCGATCATGTACACCAACCTCGTCCGCGAGGGCGGCTGGCCGCAGGTCGGGGCGATCGTCGCGATCATGGGCGCGATCGACGCGGTTTTCGCGCCGCGGCTGTTGAAGAAGGTCTGGGAGCAGGAAGACCGGGAGCGGGAATGAAGCGCTTCTGGAAAGAGGTGGGCATCGAGCGCGCCGGCGACAGCTGGGCGATCCGCCTCGACGGCCGGGCGGTCCGTACGCCTGCGCGGGCCGAGCTGATCGTTCCGACGGAAGCGCTGGCCGAAGGCGTCGCGGAGGAATGGCGCAGCGTCGAGGGTGACATCGATCCGCGCGCGATGCCGCTCACC
>CBHTSV010000176.1:0-3956 GCA_966095215.1 uncultured Sphingomonas sp.
AGCGGATGGTCCTCGGTGCGCATGGCGAGCCGCTTCTCGTCAGGATCGAGGCTGGGGCCCTTGGGAACCGCCCAGCTCTTGTGGACGCCGTCGAGCTCCAGGCGGAAATCCCAGTGGAGGCGCGACGCCTCGTGCTTCTGGACGACGAAGCTGTCGCCCTTGCCCTTGAGCTTGCGCCCGCGCGGCTCCTTCGTCTTCGCGAAGTCGCGCTTGCGGTTGTAGGTCTCGATGTCCAGTGCACGAGAGGGCATGGCTACGCCCGTTTACGTGCGCGCGCCCTCTCCGGTTCCTTCCTGGCTGCCGTCTTCTTCGCGGGAGCCTTCTTGGCGGAAGCCTTCTTCTTGCCGCCGCCCTCGGCCTTGCCCTCGCCGAGGCTCTTCTTCAGCGCCGCCATGAGGTCGATCACGTTCGAGCCCTTGGGCGGGGCTTCCTCCGGCTGTTCGATGATCTTCTCGCCCTTGGCCTTCTGCTTCTTCTCGATCAGCTCGTGAAGCGCGTCGACGTAACGGTTGTGGAACTCCTTCGGGTCGAACTCGCCGGCCTTCCGCTCGATCAGCATCGACGCCATGTCGAGCAGGTCGGCGTCCGGCTTGTGATCACCGATGTCGCGGAAAAAGCCCGAGGATTTGTGGACCTCGTCCGCGTAACGGAGCGTCTCCAGCAGGATTCCGCGCCCGCAAGGCTTCAGCGCGACGACATATTCCTGCCCACGCATCGCGAGCTGGCCGACGCCGACCTTCTTAGCGGCCTTCAACGCGTCGCGAAGGACGACATAAGCCTCCTCGGCGAGGTCGTCCGCGGGAACGACGTAATAAGGCTTGTCGAAATACATCGCGTCGATGTCGTCCTCGTCGACGAATTGGACGAGGTCGAGAGTCTTGCGGCTCTCGAGCTTGACACTCTCGATCTCTTCCGGGTCGAGCAGGACGTAATGGCCCTTCGAGACCTCATAGCCCTTGACGATCTCGTCGCGGTCGACCGGGCCGATGCCCGGCACGACTTTCTCATATTTGATGCGCTTGCCGCTGGGCTCGTGCACCTGGTGGAACTGGATCTGCGCCCCACTCCGGGTCGCCGGGTATAGTTCGACCGGGATCGAAACCAGGGCGAGGCGGATTTGCCCCCGCCAGATCGGTCTCGCAGCCATGAACTCGTCTCCTTCTCGGACGGATTCAATTCATTGCGGCGACGAGTCGTTCCCGTGTGGCCGCTTTGAGTGATCGTACCAGCTCCGTAACGTCTGCGCCACGCGCCGCACAATCGACGATCGCGGAACCGCAAATCACGCCCGCGGCGCCCGCTTCCAGCGCAGCAGTCACATGCTCTGGTTTAGAAATACCGAATCCGAAGACCGGAGGAGAAGAACCAGCTTCGCGCAGTCCCTTTATGAGACGCGGATCGAACTGGCCGCCGGCGTGCGTGCCGGTGATTCCCGCTCGGCTGACGCAATAGGTGTAAGCTTTAGAGAGGCGGGCAATCCGTTGGAGCGTCGGCTCAGGCGTGTTCGCCGCGGCGATGAGGACAGGTTCCAGTCCCGACTGCTCCATTTCCCGTGCGAACGGTTCCGCCTCCAGCGATGGAACGTCGGCGATCAGCAGGCTGTCCGCGCCCGCCTCGGCGGCGTCGCGCATGAGCCCGGCGCGCGCAACGACGAGGTTGGCATAGGTGAGAATGCCGATCGGCACTTCCGGATGACGCGCGCGAAACGCTGCGATCAGCTCGAGGCAGTCGCCGACCCGAACGCCCGCCTGGAGCGCACGCTGGGCGGCGGCATGGATCACGGGCCCGTCGGCGACCGGATCGGAAAAGGGGATGCCGAGCTCGACCATGTCGGCCCCGCCGTCGACAAGAGCGTCGAGCAGCCGCCGGCTGGTCCCCAGGTCCGGATCGCCGAGCATCAGGAAGGCGCCGAAGGCACCCTCCCCTTGCCCGGCGAGCCGCTCGAACATCGCGGCATAACGGCTCATGCCGCAGCCCCGATGAACGGCTTTGTCGTATCGCCCAGCAGGAACTGCGCCTGCGCCACGTCCTTGTCCCCACGGCCTGAGAGGCCGACCAGAATCCTGGCGTTCGGCTCCGCTTCCGCGAGCTTCAGCGTGTGCGCGAGTCCGTGTGCAGACTCGAAGGCGCAGAGGATTCCTTCCTTTTCGGCGAGCAGCCGGAAGGCGGCGAGTGCCTCGGCGTCGGTCGCCCCGACATATTCCGCACGGCCACTCTCCTTCAAATGGGCGTGCTCCGGACCGACCGCGGGATAATCGAGACCGGCGGAGACGGACCAGGTGTCGGCGATCTGCCCATCCTCGTCCTGCAGGACGTACGTTTCGGCGCCGTGGAGGATTCCCGGGCGCCCGCGCAGCAAAGTCGCCCCATGCTCTTCGCGGTCAAGACCCTTGCCGGCAGCCTCGACACCGATCAGCCGCACGTCATCGGCAAGGAAGTCGGCGAAAAGGCCGATCGCGTTCGATCCGCCGCCGACGCAGGCGACGACCGCATCCGGAAGACGTCCGAGTTGCTGCAAGATCTGCGCGCGCGCCTCGCGGCCGATCACGCGCTGGAATTCGCGGACCATCATCGGGAAGGGGTGCGGTCCGGCCGCCGTCCCGAGCAGGTAGTGCGTGGTCTCGAAGCTCGCCGACCAGTCGCGCAGCGCCTCGTTGATGGCATCCTTGAGAGTCCGTCCGCCGGCGGTGACCGGCACGACCCGCGCCCCCATCAGCTCCATGCGGAAGACGTAGAGCTTCTCCCGCTCGACATCGTCGGAGCCCATGTAGATGACGGTTTCGAAGCCGAGCAGCGCACCAGCAATCGCCGTCGCGACGCCGTGCTGTCCCGCGCCGGTCTCGGCACTCAGCCGCGTCTTGCCCATCCGTCTGGCGAGCAAAGCCTGGGCAAGCACCTGGTTGGTTTTGTGCGCGCCGCCGTGGAGCAGGTCCTCGCGCTTGAGATAGATATAGCCGGGCAGGTTGCGGCAGCGGGTCAGCGGCGTCGGGCGACCGGCGTAATTGGCGAGCAGGTCGTTGAGCTCGGCGGCGAACGCCGGGTCCTCCTGCGCGTCCAGGAACGCAGCCTCGAGCTGCTCGAGCGCCGGGACGAGGATCTCGGGGACGTAGCAGCCGCCGAACCTGCCGAAGCGGCCGCTCAGGCGCATGCGAGCAACCGCTGTCGACAACCCGGCCTCAGCGCCTCGAACAAGGCCGCGATCTTCTGCGGCGACTTGCGGCCGGGCCGCTCGTCGAGCATCGAGCCGACGTCGATCGCGTGGGCGCCGAGCTGCCGGGCCCCATCGGCGTTGTGAGGCCCGATTCCACCGGCGACGACTGCGCTCCCAAGGTCCCGGTGCCCCTCGATGAGCGACCAATCGACGATGTGGCCGCTGCCGCCGCGTTCATTGTCGAACAGCAGCCGGTCGCCGCCGCGGCCGACGAGCGGCTCATGGCCAACGCTGACGGCGGTCCAGACCTCGCACGCTTGGGGAAGCTCGCGCCGCAGCGCGCGGACATAGTCGACATCCTCCAGGCCGTGGAGCTGCACGGCGTGGAGGTCGAGCATATGGGAGATGTCCGCGACGACGCTTGGGGGCGCGTCGCGGAACACCCCGACCGGAAGAACGCCGAAACGCCGCGCGAGCTCGGCCAGGGGCGGCACCTGCTCGACAGCGATTTGGCGGGGGCTCTCCGGTACGAAAATGAATCCGGCGAATGTGGCGGCGCGGCCTGCCTCGATATCCTCCGGGCGATTGAGGCCGCATAATTTCACCCGGCCGAAGACCAGCTCGCGAGCGGCTTCGGAGGGACGGTCGGCCTTCATCAGCGAGGAGCCGACCAGGAAAGCGTCGACGTGCGGCGCGAGGCGCTCGACCTCGGCGCGACCGAGGATTCCGGATTCGGAAACCAGCAGGCGATCCGGCGCGAGGCGCGCCAGCCGCTCGGTCGTGGAGAGGTCGATGGAGAAGTCGC
>CBHTSV010000177.1:0-3197 GCA_966095215.1 uncultured Sphingomonas sp.
GCACCCATCGGTCGAGCGCGGCGGCATTCGAATCCGCGCGGGCGATCAGCGCGGGAAGCCCGCCGATGCGCTCGGCCCAATCGAGCGCCCAAAGCCAATCCTCGACGCACAGCATCGAGGGCGTGTTGATGGTCTCGCCCTTGAAGACGCCGTCGATCAGCTTGCCGCCCTTCGTCAGGCGGAAGATCTTCGGCAGCGGCCGAGGCGCGGGCTCGTTCTCCAGCCGCTCGACGGCGCGGGGGCTGAGCACGAGCATGCCGTGCGCCGCTTCGCCGCCAAGGGCCTTCTGCCAGCTGAAGGTGCCGACATCGATCTTCGCCCAGTCGATGTCCTGCGCGAAGGCCGCCGAGGTTGCGTCGCAGATGGTGAGGCCGGTGCGGTCCGCCGCGATCCAGTCGCCGTTGGGCACCTGCACTCCACTTGTCGTGCCGTTCCAGGTGAAGACGATGTCGCTCGCCGGATCGATGTTCGTGAGATCGGGCAGCTCGCCATAATCGGCGGTGCGGATTTCGGCATCCAGCTTGAGTTGCTTCGCGACGTCAGTGACCCATCCTGCGCCGAAGCTCTCCCAGGCTAGCATGGTCACCGGGCGCATCCCGAGCAGGGACCAGATCGCCATCTCCATCGCGCCGGTGTCGGAGGCCGGGACGATCCCGAGCCGGTAGTCGGCGGGCAGCCGCAGCAGCGCATGCGTGCGGTCGATCGCCTCCCGAAGCCGTGCCTTGCCCAGCGCTCCGCGGTGTGACCGGCCGAGCGCATCGGTGCGCAGCAGCGACGGGCTCCAGCCCGGCGGCTTGGCGCAGGGACCCGACGAGAAGAACGGCCGGGCAGGACGGATTTGTGGCTTGGATGCGCGCAGGGTCTGCGCGGCGGCTTCGCTCATGTAACTCTCCTTCCAGAGAGCGCGCGGTGCGTTGGGACACCGTGGCCCGCCGACGGTTGTAAGGCGCAATGTGGCTGCGGCAAGGCCACGCGAAAGATTCGCACCTTCGACTCCGTGAGGCGTGCTGCGCTGCACAACAGCTTGAAATTGTTCGAATCGTCGCCGGAACGACCTCGGCGAAACGGTTCACCGCTGTTACCTCGCGGCTCATCCCGACTCCCGCGACTCAAGGTTGAAATTGTTAACCCGGTGGAGTGACGTCTCGCCTCGTCAGCCTACGGCGGGCATCCGCGGGTTGAGTTGGTGGGGGCTGGGGAGCTCCTGATTTCGATGGGATTCGCACGTCTCGTGCTTTTGCGCGCGCGTGCTTCGGGTGATGGAGCGAGGGGTTCATGACGCAAGGTCTGGCTGCGGCGGCCGTACTTTTTAGAGACCGCGATCTCTTCGTCCATGACGGTTCCAGGCTGCATCGATTCAGAATTTCCGCACCCGTCCAGGCCTTCCTCTTTGTCGTGCTGATGGCGCTCGTCGCTTGGAGCAGCTACGCGACTGGCCGCCTCGTCACCCGTCCGCATGGCGTTTCGACCCTTCCTGCAGCGACCGAAGCCCGCGCTCGGCTGATCGAGCAGCGCCAGGCCTTGATCGAAGCGATGCTGAGCGGCGGTCAGGTAGATCCGGCCATGATCCAGGCCGCGGCCCAGGGCGGCCGCATCGCCACTGATGGCCCGCTTGCCCGCGTCGAGCAGGCGCAGCTCGAGCAGGCCGCGCTCGTCGCGAAGGCGCTCGATGTTCGCTACCAGGTCACCGCCGCGGAGCTAAAGAAGCTCGGCATCCGTCCGGCCGTGGACGGCAAGGGCGCGGTCGGCGGCCCGTTCGAGGCAGCGGGCAATGCGACTTTCAAGGCACTGTTCAACAGCTGGAAGAAGCTCGACCAGCTGCAGGACGGAGTGATCGCCGTTCCCTCCGACAAGCCGGTGAAGGCCAGCGTTGAGTTCACCAGCGGCTTCGGCGTTCGTTCGGATCCATTCCGCTACTCCGCCGCCATGCACCCCGGAATCGACCTCGCCGGCCACTACGGCACTCCGATCTACGCGACGGCCGACGGCACGGTGCTTCGCGCCGGCTGGAACAGCGGCGGATACGGCAACCTCGTCGAGATCGACCACGGCCGCGGTATCACCACCCGCTACGGCCATATGTCAGCGATCCTCGTTTCGGCGGGCCAGCACGTGACCCGCGGGCAGCAGATCGGCCGCATGGGCTCGACCGGCCGCTCGACGGGCAACCACCTCCACTATGAGGTGCGGATCGACGGCCGTGCGGTAAATCCGATCCCCTTCATGAAGTCGACCGACTATGTGCTCGCGATGCAGCGGCGTGCGGGTACTGCCTCGATGGATGCCATCGGCGGACCGAGCGGCGGCGACAAGTAATATTGTCCGCGCGCAGGCGCGTTCCTATCTCGCACTCGTGAGCGAGCCTCAAATCAGCCTGACCGGGAATGCGGCGAAGCGCGTCGCGTGGATCGCTGCGCGCCAGAACAAGCCGGCGATTCTCCGCCTGTCGGTGGACGGCGGCGGGTGCGCAGGGTTCACGTACCGGTTCGAGCTGGCGAATGAGTTGTCGAGCGACGACGCCGTCGTCGAGACGGACGGGGTCAAACTCGCGGTGGACCCCGTCAGCCTGGACCTCGTGAAGGGCTCGGCCGTCGATTTCGTCGAGGATCTCGCGGGCGCGGCATTCCGCGTCACCAATCCCAACGCCCAGTCAGGCTGCGGCTGCGGAAGCAGCTTCTCGGTCTAGCTCCGACCCGTTAGTGCGGCGCGCATGAAGCTCGCCACATTCAACATCAACGGCATCCGCGCGCGCATGCCGCGCCTGCTCGAATGGCTCGACCGCGAAAAGCCGGACGTCGCCTGCCTGCAAGAGCTGAAGTGCGCCGACGACCAGCTCCCGATCGGGGACATCGAGGCGGCGGGATACGGCGCCGTCTGGCACGGACAGAAAGGCTTCAACGGCGTGGCCATCCTCGCGAGGAACGGCAGCCCTGAATTGCGGCGCGTCGGCCTGCCCGGCGATCCTGACGACACCCACAGCCGATATATCGAAGCGGAAGTGAATGGCCTCGTCGTCGGTTCGCTGTACCTGCCCAACGGCAATCCGATCGGGACGGAGAAGTTCGACTACAAGCTGCGGTGGATGGAGCGCCTCACCGAGCACGCGCGCGAATTGCTCGAGGAGGAGCGGCCGGTCGTACTGTGCGGCGACTGGAACGTGGTGCCGGAGGACCGAGACGTCTTTTCCGCGCGCGCCA
>CBHTSV010000178.1:0-10621 GCA_966095215.1 uncultured Sphingomonas sp.
CCAGGGGTCGTAATGCCGCCAGTAATCGACGCCCTCGCGGTTGATGGGGCGGCGGACCTGCTCGGCGCTCGGGGTGCGGATGGCGCGCTCGGTCTTGTGGAACTCGAGGCAGGCCGGGTCGAAGGGAACCCCGACATGGTCGAGCAGGCGCCGGACCTCGCCTTGGGGGTCATCGATGAGGCGCTCGTTGATCACCCGGTGCACCGCGCCGGGCTGAATCTCGTCGAACCAGCGCATGTAGCGCCAATAATCGCGATAGAAGGCGCCGATGGACTTCAGGTCGTAGGAGAAGCCGATCCCCGTGGCGTAATTCTGTTTGAAGTTCGAAAAGCCGCACGCCATCGGGTGCCGGCGGGCGTCGACGATCTTCGCATTCGGCAGCGCGGCGCGGATGAGCGCCAGGTTCGTCCAGTTGCCCGGCATCTTGTCGACGAAATAGGGCCGGTCCGTCTGGCGGAAGGGCCGCGTCTTCTCGAGATATTCCTCGCCGATCGTCTTTAGTTGGTCGCGCTCGAGCCGGGCCACCGCCTCGGCGGGGCCGAGCCCGGACGAGCGCGCCAGGCGATCGCGGAGATTGTTCATCACGGTGAGCTCGGTGGTCCCTTCGATCAGCGGGTGGCTGGCGAGGATCTGCTCGATGAGCGTCGATCCGGACCGGTGCAGCCCGACGACGAAGATCGGCCCCTTGTCCGGACAGCCCGCGCCCTTGTTGCGCTCGAAGAACTCGGGCGTGAACACCGCGATCGATTCGTCGACGGTCTCAGAAACCGAGGTCTGCTCCGGCCGGAAGCTCTTGGCGCGAAGGGCGTTGCCGGCGGCATAGTGCTGGAAGGATTGCTCATAGTCGCTGCGATCCTCGTAGGCCTTGCCGAGCGCGAAATGGATGTGGAGCGCGTCCTCATCGGGGAGCTTCTTGCGCAGCGCCTGGCGCATCTGCGCAAGGTCGTGGCCCGAGAATTGATAGGATTTGAAGTTGGCGAGCGTCCACCAGGCTTCGCCGAACTCCGGCTCCGCCTTCACTCCGCGCTGCAGCGCCCGCACCGCATCGTCCGTTCGCCCGACCGTCTTCAGCGCATTGCCGAGGCTCACCCACAAGGCCGCCTTTCGCGGCTGCTCACGCGCCATCTCCTCGTAGAGCGCGATCTGGCGATCATGCAGACCCAGCATGCCGAGCAGCGCGGATTCGATGCTCTTGACGTCGAAGCGGGCGCGGAAGTTGGCGGGAAGCTGCTCGATTTCCCTGAGCGCCAGCGTCGGCGTGGAATAGCGCTGCAGGTGCATGACCAGCGCCATTCGCCTCTGCGGGGATGGATCCGCCGCCAGCGCGCGCCGCAGAAGGATCGCCGCTTCGTCGAATTGGCGCTCGGCTTCGGCGATCTCGGCGAGCTTGACGAGCGCCTCGGCGTCCACCGGGTTCCTGAGCAGGCGGTCCTGCAGCATTTGTCGGGCGAGCGCGGGATTGCCGTCACGGAGCGCTGCTGCGGCAAGATCGATCGACGCAGGTCTCGGAGATGCGAAAACCACGAGCAGATTCCTCGGAGCGCGAACTGCCGCTGTCAACGTCGGGTCGATTGCGGCCCCTCCGGCGCTTCCCGCCGCAACGCGCCAACGACCAGCCGTTAATCGCCTCTGCAGAGGACCGTTTTGACTTAGGCTTCGAACGTGGGGCGATTCGGGTGGGAATGATGCACATCGATAGCCCTGCACGACCGAGCCAGGGTCCGCCGCCGATCGGCAGCGATGACCTGCTCGAAGGACTGATGCTCGTCCGGGCGAGCACCCTCAAGATGATCCGCCTGCAACTGGCGATCGAGCGCAGCGACCGGCGAGTGGCGCTCGAGGCCGTCGACGACCTCGTGTCGCTCGACCGGCGCCTGCGCGACTATCTGTCCGCGGTAGCCGGGAGCGACGAGCAGATCATGTTCCGTCGCGAGCTCGACGCCGATCGCGCGATGCTCGACCGCGAGAAGCTGACTCTCGCGGCCGAAGTGCTCCGCAGGGCGCCGGAGCCGCATGTCGAGCAGGCGGTCGAGGACGACGACTGGCTTGGGCCGCGCGATCTGGCGAGCGAAGAAGCTCTGCCGCGGCGAAGCCGGTGGTGGCTTGCCGGAATTCCGGCCGCCGCGTCGGCGCTCGCCGCCGCTCTCTGGTTCGTCGGAGCATTGGAAGTGCAGACCTGGCTAGCTGCCGCAATGGAAGTTCTGCGGTGATCAGGTCCGACGGATTCTTCAGGGCCAAGGAGATCGAGGCCTATGAAAAGATGGGCTCGCTGGACGAACATGGCGAGACGATCCGGTTGATCCTGGCCGAAGCGTCGCTGCTGGCCGAGAAATACCGCTACGTGGCGCGGCACGACGTTCCGCACGTCCGCGAGCTGGCGGGCCTGATCGACCTTCTTTGGCAGGAGATCGAGATGGAATCGGTCGAAGCGTTCGACGAAAATCCGCTCGAGCAGGTCGGCACTTACTGAGCGGCCGCTCCGGTCGCGTGGGGCTTGTGCGGCACGAGCACCAAAGTCCGGCCCTCGACGCGCCACGATTCCAGCCGTGACAGAAAGTTCATCCCGAGCACGTCGATATTGCCGAGGCCGGGCGAGGTGACGATCCGGAGGTTGCGCGCGACGATATTGCCGACGCGGAGCTCCTCGATCGAGCCGGTCTCGGCGGGTGCCATTCCGTTGGCGGTGCGCAGCACCACGGGCGTGATGCCGGTGCCGGAGTCGACCCCCGCCATGCGGGCGGTGCTGGCGGAGATGGCGGTGACGGTCGCCCCGCTGTCGATCAGCATGCGCCGCTTGATGCCGTTGATCGAGGCGACGGCCCAGAAATGGCCGTCCGGCGACATGCGCACGCGCAGTTCCTTGCCGACCACCTGCTGGTCGTCGAGGCCGAGGCGCTGAGTGATGCTCGACAGTTCGGGCTGATAGGGCGCCTGCTGCAGGAGGACGAAGATCAGGAAGGCGAGCAGCCCGAGCGAAAAGGCGAAGCGGATGACGCGGCCGACGTACGGGATGCGCTGCAGCAGCATGATGAGCAGCGCAGCGGCGATCGCGTAGAAGGCGAGGTGCTGCCATTCGGGAAGGGTGTGAACGGGCATGGGCGCGGCTTATAGCTTAAGCTCGACCCACATGGGCGCATGATCGCTCGTCTTTTCCCAGCCGCGCGGAGTGCGGTCGACTCCGGCGGCCTTGAGCTTCTTCGCCAGCGACGGGCTGAGCAGCGCATGGTCGATGCGGATGCCGGCGTCGCGCTGGAACGAGTTCCGCCAGTAATGCCAGAAGGTGTAGATTCTCTCCTTCGGGTGCAGCTTGCGGAGCGCGTCGGTCCAGCCCTGCGCGACCAGCTCGCGATATTTCTCGCGCGCCTGCGGAGCGAAAAGCGCGTCCTTCGCCCAGCGCTCGGGCTTGTAGACGTCCTGGTCCGTCGGAATGACGTTATAGTCGCCGATCAGGAGGACGGGCATGCTGCTGTCGAGCAGCTCCCGGGCGTGCGCTTTGAGCTCGTCGAGCCAGGCGAGCTTGTAGTCGAACTTGGGTCCCGGCCACGGGTTGCCGTTCGGTGCGTACATGTTGCCGACGAGAATGCCGCAGACGGCGGCTTCGACGTAGCGGCTCTGCTCGGGATTCGGGTCTCGCGGGAGCGCCCGGCGGGTTTCGACGGGATCGCCGACGCGGCTCAGGATCGCAACTCCGTTCCAGCTGCGTTGGCCGTGCCAGATGGCCGAATAGCCCGCCTTGGCCAAGGCTTCTGCGGGGAAGGCTTCGTCGGTGCATTTGAGCTCCTGGAGACCCACGATGTCGGGTTCGAACTCGTCGAGCCAGCGCGTGAGGATGTGCAGCCGCGGGTTGATCCCGTTGATGTTGTAGCTCGCGATCCTCAGCGTTCGCCCTTTCCGCATCGACCGTAGGAACTCAGCTGGGGGCAAAGTGTTCTGCCGGCGTGCTTCGGAACCAGCGGTGCGTGTCTCCGGAGCGGAACCCGGACTGAGGCCCGCGGATCGGCTCTGTCGAGATTCGAATCACTGGTTCTTGGAAGCATAGGAGCCCCGGCAGGTCAGCTTGCCGGGGCTCTTTTGTCGGGATTGCGCGAGTCGCACAGGCTTATCCCCGATTCTATCCACAGGAATCTTGCGGCGCTTGCGATTCACGGGTGGAACAACCGTCCGCTTCGAGTCTTGTTGTTACGTGCTTTGGAGACAAAGCATGGTGCCCCGGCAGGGTAAAACCTGCCGGGGTTACGCTTTTCTGGGCCATGCGATAGTGCCCCTTCCGGTCATTGCGAGCGTAGCGAAGCAATCCAGTCTTGCTCTGGATTGCCGCGGCCGCTGCGCGGCGTCGCAATGACGATCAGAGGGTACGCGGCTCCGCTCCCGCCAGCTTCAGCTTCTTCGACCGATCGGGCAGCGGGTATTTGTTGCCGTTCGCGCAGTTGAACAGGAGCACGCGCTCGTCGCTTGAGACGAGGCCTTCCGCCAACGCCTTGCGCCACGCTGCGAGCACGGCGCCGCCTTCGGGGCACAATAGGAAGCCGTCATCGCGCGCGGCGTCCTCGACGGCCTGGAGGATCGCCTCTTCCGACACTGCGATCGCCGCACCGGCGCTGTTGCGCACGGCCCGGAGGATGAGGAAATCGCCGACTGCTTTCGGAACACGAATGCCGGTCGCCACCGTAGCGGGATTCTCCCAGCGCTCCGCGAACTCCTCGCCCTGCTCAAATGCGCGAACCATTGGCGCGCAACCTTCCGCCTGGACGGCATACATGCGCGGGCGCTCGGGACCGATGAGGCCGACCGCTTCCAGCTCGTCGAACGCCTTCCACATGCCGATCAGGCCGGTTCCGCCGCCGGTCGGGTAGAAGATGGCGTCGGGCAGCTTCCAGCCGAGCTGCTCGGCCAGCTCGAAGCCCATCACTTTCTTGCCCTCGAGCCGGTAAGGCTCCTTCAGCGTCGAGCAGTCGAACCACAGGCCCTCGCCCGCGCCCTTGCCGACCAGCGCTCCGCATTCGTCGATCTGGCCGTCGGCGACATAGACTCGCGCGCCGTAAGAAGCGGTCTCGGTGACGTTGGTCTGGGGAGTCTCGGCCGGGCAGATGACGATGGTCTCGATGCCCGCGCGGGCGCCATAGGCGGCAAGCGCAGCGCCGGCGTTGCCGTTGGTCGGCATGGCGATGCGCCCGATGCCAAAATGCTTAGCCATGGTCACGGCCATGGCTAGGCCGCGCGCTTTGAACGAGCCGGTGGGCAGGCGGCCTTCGTCCTTGACCAGCAGGTTGGGGCCGCCGGTGATCGGCAGCGGAACCAGCGGAGTCTCGGGTTCGCCGAGGCTGACCGGGTCACCGTCGTGGGGGAGAAGCTCGCGCCACTTCCACATCCCGGGTTCGCGGGCCGCGATGCTTTCACGGGTCAGCGTGCGCTTCGCAGCTTCGAGGTCGTAGCGGACGAGCAGGGGTTTTCCGGCGCGGGACAGGTTGTGGACCTGACCGGCTTCGTAGCGCTCACCGGTGAGCGAGCATTCGAGATGGGTGACGTTCATCAGCAGGTGGTGTCTTCCAGGTGGGTTCGTTCGATTTGCAGCGTGCAATGCTCGATCCGAAAGCGGTCGTGGAGCATCCTGCGCGCCGCTTGCACGAGTTCGTCCGTCGACGCGACGTGCGGCGCGACGAGATGGGCGGTGAGCGCGGTCTCGGTCGTGCTCAGTGGCCAGACGTGGAGGTCGTGCACCGTCTCGACCCCGTCGAGTTCGGCGAGCTCGGCTTCCACCACATCCACGTCGATCCCCGAAGGGACGCCGGCGAGCGACATCCAGACGGACTCCTTCAGGAGGCCGATGCTGCCCCACAGGATGACGACGGCGACGGCGAGGCTCATCACTGGATCGACCCAGCGCTGGCCCGTCCAGACGATGACGAACCCGGCGAAGACCACGGCGGCTGAAACGGCGGCGTCGGCGGCCATGTGAAGGTAGGCGCCGCGGATATTGATATCGTGCTCCCGACCGCGCGCGAACAGCAGCGCCGTCACTCCATTGATGACGATGCCGATGGCGGCGACGACGATGACGGTGCCGCCTTCAGTCGTGGACGGGTGGAAGAGCCTTCGGATCGCCTCGGCGCCGATCGCTCCGACGGCGATCAGCAGGAACAGGGAGTTGGCCAGGGCCGCGAGGATCGGCGCTTTCTTGAAGCCGTAGGTGAATCGGGGAGAAGCGGCGCGCTTCGCCATGATCGCGCCCGCCCAGGCAACTACCAGGCCGAGCACGTCGGAGAGATTGTGACCGGCATCGGCGAGCAGCGCCATCGAATTGGCGATGAAGCCGAAGACCGTTTCTGCGACCACGAAGCCGAGGTTCAGCGCAATGCCGATCGCGAACGCCCGGCCATAGTCCAGTGTGGCATGAGCGTGGCCATGCGTGTGATCGTGGTCGAGCGGGTGACTATGGGCATGGTCGGCCATGTTCCGTGGCCCTAGCCGAGAGGATTGGGAATTTTCAAACATCCGCCCGTCGAATTGACGGAACGGCTCGTCGGTCGTTCATCTTGCGATAATATATCATTGGCTCTACGCGCTCCCGAACCTCAATCGAGTTCGGGTCCCCGTGAAAATCCAGATGATCTCCTACGCAGCCCTTGCTGCTGCACTTCCACTTTCACCCGCTGCGGCCCAGGTCGTTGGCGCTGCCGACACGAGCGCCACCGATGCGGGCGCTGCCGCGGGCGGGACCGATGCGAGCGCCGGGGCGAGCGGTACCGCTACGACGGACCCGGCAGAGGCGCCGACTCCCGGAGATGCGAAGGCCGCGCACCCGGACACGGACCAGGCGATCGTCGTCACTGGGGTCAGGCGCGCCGCGGGTGATGTGCTCGGCGGAGTATCGGTCGTCGATCAGGAACAACTGATGCACGTCGTTCGACCGAGCATCGGCGAGACGCTGAAAGACCAACCAGGCGTAACCGCCTCCAGCTTCGGCCCGACGGCGTCACGTCCGATTCTTCGCGGGCTCCAGGGCGAGCGCGTACGAGTCCTGGTCGACGGGATCGGCAGCCTCGACCTGTCCTCGTCCGATCCCGACCATGCGGTGGCGATCAATCCGCTGACGGCCGAGCGCATCGAGGTGCTTCGCGGCCCGTCGGCCCTGCTGTTCGGCTCGTCCGCGATCGGCGGAGTGGTCAACGTGATCGACACGCGGATTCCGCGGCACGTCCCGGACACTGCGATCAGCCTCGACGCGCTCGCGCAATATGGTTCCGCAGCGAACGAACGCTCCGGCAATGTCTCCGTGGACGTTCCGCTCGGCGGAAATTTCGTGGCGCATGCCGACGGCGCTTATTCCAAGTACGATAACCTGCACGTGGGCGGCTTCCTGCTGTCGGACCCGCTGCGGCAGCAGGCGCTGGCAAGTCCCGATCCCGATATCCGGGCGCTCGCTTCCCTCAAGGACGAGATCCCGAACACGGAAGGGCGCCTCGGCGACATTGCCGGCGGTATCGCTTACGTGAACGGCGACACCAACATCGGCATCTCCGTCAACCACCACACGTTCCGCTATGGAGTGCCGATCCGCTTCTCGCTCGATCCAAACATTGAAGCGGAACAGCCGACGATCAACGGTCGGCAGACCCGTGGCGACGCGCGCGTCAACGTCGGGCTCGGCGACGGTCTCTTCAAGCTGTTCGAGTTCCGGGGCGGGATCGCTAAATATCACCATGACGAGCTGGAAGAGGACGGCTCAATCGGATCGAGCTTCTTCACGCACGGCGGCGAGATGCGCGCGGACGTCGTGCAAAACGAGCGCGGCGGCTGGGGCGGCACTAGCGGAGTGCAGTTCCTGAAGCAGAACGTCCATCTCACCGGCGACGAAAAATATCTTCCGGACAGCGATAACCGGCAGGCGGGCCTGTTTACGGTGCAATCGATCGTCACCGGCAAGGTGCGCTTCGAAGCCGGGGCGCGCATCGAGTCGGCGAAGCTCAACGCCGACGAGGACGAGACCATTGCCGGGCATGGCGAAGAAGTTGGGGTGGTGAGCGATATTGGCGCGATGCCCCTCTCCCGCAGCTTCACGCCGATCTCAGCATCGCTCGGCGCAAATTACGAGTTCAGCTCCGGGTGGCGGGCCGGACTCTCGCTGTCCCACAATGAGCGCGCGCCATCGATCGACGAGCTGTTTTCGTTAGGGCCGCACGGCGGCAGCCAGCAGTTCCTGGTCGGCAACCCCGCTCTGAAGGCCGAGAAGGGCAACGGCATCGAGCTCAGCGTCCATCGGACCAGCGGGCCGATCCATGTCCAGGGCAGTATCTATTACAGCCGCTTCTCCAACTTCATCTACCTGGCACCGACGCTCCAAAGCGATCCGGACGGACTGCCGGTCTTCGATTACCGGCAGGGCAAGGCCAAATATTACGGCTTCGAGCTCCAGGCCGACAGCAAGTTCGGCAAGGCGCTCGGCATCGACTGGGGCGGCGAGCTGGTGACCGACGCGGTCCGCGCGAAGATCGACGGCTTTGGCAATGCGCCCCAGATCCCGCCCTTCAGGGTGCTCGGAGCGCTGACCGGAACGCGCGGACAGGTCGACGGCCGGTTCGAGGTCGAGCGCGTGTCCGCGCAGAACCGCACGGCGGCGAACGAGACCTCGACGCCCGGCTATACCCTGGTCAACGCATCGTTCGACTGGCATCCCTTCTCGGCCAATCCGGACCTGACGCTGTCGCTCCAGGGCAATAATCTTTTCGACGTGGTCGCCCGCCGCCATTCGAGCTTCCTCAAGGATTATGCGCCGCTCTCCGGCCGCGACATTCGCCTGACGGCGCGCGTGGGCTTCTGAGCCGGGTCCGGCTGCGCTAAGCGCTGGCCATGCTCTACCTCGCCATCAAGGCCGCCATCTCCGGAATCATCGTCGCGATCGTGTCGGAGGTGGCGAAACGTTACCCCGGCTTCGGTGCGCTGATCGCCTCGCTTCCTTTGGTGTCGGTGCTCGGGATGATGTGGCTGTGGCACGACAAGCCCGACGTTCCGAACATGGCGGCGCATGTCGAGGCAACCTTCTGGTTCGTGCTTCCGTCGCTGCCGATGTTCCTGCTTATGCCGTGGCTGCTGCGTAGAGGCGTGAGTTTCTGGGCGACTCTGGCGATCGGCTGCGCGCTGACAATCGTGCTGTACCTCGGGATGACGTGGCTGGGCCCCAGGATCGGTCTCAGGCTCTAGCGACGTTCGCCTTGTCGAGCGCTGCACGGAGTCCGGTCGCGAGCTTCGCTGCATCGCCGACCGCCCAGAAGTGCATGAAATAGAGCGTCGGCTGCTCCCCGAGCATGTGGCTGTGCAGCGCGGTGACCTCGATCCCGTTCGAGCGCCGCGCGCGCATGACGGGATCGACCTCGCTCGCGAGAAGGACGAAGTCGCCCGTCGTCGCTGCCCTGCCGCCGCCGAGCGGCTGGAAGTTGATGCCGATGCCGGCGCCCATCGAGGCGCCCTCCTGCATGCCTTCGTCCATGATCTTCTCGGCTCGCGGGATGGTGAGCTGATAGACGCCGCCGTTCACCTTGCCATGGCTGCCGATAACGCGATCCAGAGCCGCCGTGTCGAGGTCGAGCTTTGCTGGCGGCGGAGGCGGCGGAGGCGCTGCGAGCGGCGTGTGGGAGAGCGCCAACGCCGCGCGGAGCGTCGCGGCGAGCCGCGCCGGGTCGCCCTGCCCGCGGACATGCATGTAGAAGGTCTGCGGCGAGGCTCTCAGCAAATGGTTGTGCACCGCGGTGACCTGGAGGCCGCCGTCGAGCAGCGCGCTCATCACCGGGTTCACTTCTTCGGGCGTCAGGACGAGGTCCCCCATGACGACGCTCTTCGCGCCCGCGGGCTGGAACGCGAGCCATGAGCCGAGCGCCAGCGCAGGCTTGATCTGAACCCCGTCGAGCGAGACCGTCAGGTCGGAGCGCGGGAAGCCATAGCGTCGAACGCCATCCTGCTCGGTCATGCCGGCGCGGCCAAGTGCCCGATCAACCGCCGTCCAGTCCGCCTGCGCCGGCCGCGCCTGCCGATCCGATCGGTTCGATTGCGCCGACGAGTGGCAGGCGGACAGGGAGACGGAGATGAAAAGTCCCGCAAAGAGCGCGCGGGGTAGACTGCTGGTTCGCATGGCTCTGCTCCTGCAAGCAGGCGCGGCCGTTGCCACAAAGTCCGCGCGAATTCCAATGAACAAAGGCCAATAAAGAAAGAGGCGGCTCGGGGAGGGGATCTCCGAACCGCCTCTAGGGGGCGCAGCTGGGGAGATGTGCGCCGGCGACTCTCGTCATCGCGAGGAGCGTAGGGACGCGGCGATCCAGTAGCTGGATTGCTTCGCTACGCTCGCAATGACGGTCACAAATCGATGCCTGCCGCGATGGCTTCGAGCTTGCGGACGCGCTCGCGCAGGTCCGCCATCTCGATCCGGCCGGTCGCCGGGGGCAAGCCGCGGTCGCCCGTGATGTGCGCCAGCTCCATCTTCTTGAGCTCGAGCCAGCCGTTCCAGGCCTTCAGGGCGGCGAGGCTTGCAGCGGTGAGGCCGACAATGACGCTCGCGGCGAGCACTGCAATCGTGATCGGGTCCATCACTTTTCCTCCTGGCGCAGCTTCTCGATCTCGCGCGCCAACTCTT
>CBHTSV010000179.1:0-2701 GCA_966095215.1 uncultured Sphingomonas sp.
CGACAATTTGCAGCTGCCCTACTGGCTGATGAATTTCGAGGAGCATTGCGAAGTGCTCCTGACGACGCATGACGCCGAGCGGCAGCGCGACGCCGATATTCTCGCCAAGTGCCTGCTCGCCGCGCGCACCAAGGGCAAGGACGTCAGCCAGTTCGGCAAGGTCACCGTCGACAGCCCAATTCCTTACCTTCTGACCGATCTGCATACGATCATCGTGAACGAGATGGGCAAACTTGACCGCGCCGGCGACACGCTTCCCTTCCAGCGGCTCAAGACGAAGCTCGACGAACTGCGCGCCGACCCGCGCTACACCTTCATGTTCTCCGGAATGCTGGTGTCAGACTCGATGCCGGCGCTGCTCGCTAAGCTGTTCCGCCTGCCGAGCCAGGGCCGCCCGATCTCGATCGTCGACGTGTCGGGCGTTCCGTCCGAGGTCACGTCCGTCGTGGTCTCGGTGCTCGCGCGCATGGTCTTCGACTATGCGATTTGGTCGCGGACCGAGGCGCAGCGCCCGCTGCTGCTCGTCTGCGAAGAGGCGCACCGCTACGTCCCCAAGGACGAGAATGCCGAAAACGGCCAGGCTGTCCGCCGCATCCTCGAGCGCATTGCGAAGGAAGGCCGCAAGTATGGCGTGTCGCTCGGCCTCATCACGCAGCGCCCGTCGGACCTTGCGGAAGGCGTGCTTTCGCAGTGCGGCACGATCATCTCGATGCGTTTGAACAACGATCGGGACCAGGCCTGCGTCCGTGCGGCGATGCCCGAAGGCGCGCGCGGCTTCCTCGACGCGATCCCGGCGCTCCGCAACCGCGAATGCATCGCCTGCGGCGAGGGCGTCGCGATCCCGATCCGGGTCCGCTTCGACGATCTCGAGCCGGAGAAGCGTCCGGCCTCCGCCGACCCGAGCTTCGCCCGCCTGTGGCGCGAGACGGGCGACGAGGCGGGGATCATCCAGCGCACGATCAAGCGCTGGCGCGGTCACGGGCGCTAAAGGACGGCGGTTACCAGAGACCCTCGAGCCGCGTCACCGCGGCTACGGCAAGCGGCAGGACAAGCAGCGCGACCAACGCCATTTTCTTCAGGCGTCGATGATCCTCGACATCGTGCACTTCGTCAGCGCGAAGGGCTGCGTCTTGCTCCCTTGCTCGTCGCTCCATCTCCGTCGCCGCAGCCAGGAAGGTTTCCCCGCCCTGGATGCCGCGTTGGATGATCGCCTGGAGCTCGTCGGTCGAGCGGCTTTGCCACCAGCCCGGTGAGTTCGGCGTTTCGAGTACCGGCACGTCCGCGCCGGGATCGACGAGTCCTTCTTGCACCGTCATTGCGGGCTCCCTCCTCTCGCAAAGGAAACCAACAACTTGGCGGCTCAGCAGCCGTCGCCCTCAGACGCGGGACGCGAGGGAACAGCAATTATAACGTAAATGCAAAATTTATGGAGTCGCGCCGTTGGCGGCGCGTCAGCCGTGCTTCGCGCCAATGCTGAGCAGCGCTTTCAGGCGCGCCTTCACCGCATCGGCAAGGTGCGTGTCCACCACCTGCGTGCTCGCGAAACGCACAGCCAGCGGGTTCACCGGAGTGCCGTTCTTGCGAACCTCGTAATGGAGGTGGGGGCCTGTCGAGAGCCCCGACGAACCGACATAGCCGATCAGCTGCCCGGCGTGGACGAGAGTGCCGGGCTGGGCGACGATGCCGCTCATGTGGCTGTAGCTGGTCACCAGGCCACCGCCGTGCGAGATCCGGACCTGCCGTCCGTAGCCGCCCGTCCAGCCGGCCGCGGCGACGATTCCGTCGGCGGCGGCCACGATCGGGCTACCCCAGCTAGCGCCGAAGTCCACTCCTGCATGGAAGCGCGTGAAGTGAAGAATGGGGTGATAGCGATAGCCGAAGTAGGAGGTGATGTGCCCGGCGACCGGCCACGTCATGCCCTCGGAAACGGGTGCGGGCCGCTCGGCATTGGCGGCGTCGATCCATTCGCTCCGCCCGTTCGCGTTCCATAGCACGAGCTGCAGCGGCTGCTGTCCGATCCGGTCGAGCCCGGCGTAGAGGAGCTGGCCGCCGCTCGAGAGCACGAGGTCGAAGGAATCCCCGGGACGCACGTCACCGCCGACGTCGATCTCGGTCGCCAGCGCTGACAGATAGGCGGCGGCGACCTGCGGCGAGGCACCCGCCGCTCGCAAAGACCAGTAGAGTCCGTCAGCAACGCGGCCGCGGATCCGGACGGGTCCTGTCACGGCTGGGGTCGCCTTGGGCGCCGGCGGAGTCACGCTTTGGATCGAAATCTCGCGATGGACGACGAACTCCAGTGGCTCGGCCGCATCGGTTGGAGCCATGCGCATGCCCGTTCCGCCGCCGCTCGATAGCGGAGCGATGCCAAGCGCCTGCCATTGGCGCTGGTCGTCGGCGCGGGCTTCGGCAGGTCGCGGGAGCGAGGCCCAGGCCACACCGCTGCACAGGAGCGCGGCGATTCCGGCCCCCTTCCAACTGATGCGCGGAAAGGTGGGCGGAAGCGCCCGTCGCAGCGGGTGCGTGTGGCGGGATCCCCTGAACACGCCTCCCTGATGGCGAATCAAGGTTAAAACCCGCCTAATCGACTGCCCCACGGAACCTTGCGTTCCTCCGCAGCGCTGCCACATTCATGGCTGTGACGCGGCGTACAGACGCTCCGGTCCGGGCAATCCTCGGGCCGACGAACACGGGGAAGACCTAC
>CBHTSV010000180.1:0-10233 GCA_966095215.1 uncultured Sphingomonas sp.
TTGGTGACCCCTACGGGACTCGAACCCGTGTTTTCGCCGTGAGAGGGCGACGTCCTGGACCGCTAGACGAAGGGGCCGTTGCTTAAGCGAGGGCGCCATATGTGGGCTGACAGCCCGCTAGTCAATCACTGCAGCTTCAGGCGTCCTTGTCGCGTTCGCTGAGGTATCGCATCAGCTCGGCCAGCGTGGATTCCATCTGGTCCTGCATCTGGCTCACCAGCTCGTTCTCGCGCATCCCGACATGGTCGAGCGGCTTGGAATAGCTGTCGGAAAAGGATTGCAGGTCGGCGCGGTCGAAGACGCCCTTGGCGACCAGCTTGGCGAGGATGACCAGGAGTCCGTTCGTGTTGGCGATCGTTCCGGCGACCAGGGCCTCGTCCACCATCGACAGCCGCTTGTCGCTTTCGGCTTCCTCTTCGGTCGGAATCATCAGGCTGATCACCCTTATTCTACGCGCGGCGCAAGGGAAGGCTCCTACGGCTCAAAGGAATAAGCGCAAGACCTCCCATGCAGCCGCCTTGGCGGCAAAGGCCCGGGTGTTGGCGGCGCTCGAGGACGGAAGGTCGACGAGCGTTACCTCCTCCGGCGGCTCACCGATCAGCTTGCGGCCGACCGCCGCGGCCGTGGAGCCGTTGAACGCGACGGCACGAAGCTCGCAAAAATCCCGGAGCAGATGTTCGATGCGATTATGCTCTGCCTCGCGGATCGCCTGGTCGAGGCTCCCGCTGCGCGTCGCCGAAGCGATGACATCCCACAAGCCTATGCGGTGCTCGGCGAGCCGTTCCAGCCGGTTGTCATAGGGGAGCGAATGAAGCTCCTCACCAATGACGTGCCCGACGAGACGCCAGAATTGGTTGGTCGGATGCGCGTAATAGCGTTTGGCAGCGAGCGACACATCGCCGGGGAGGCTGCCGAGGATGAAGAGCCGAGCATCCTCCCTCGCGACGGGCGGCAGACCGAATTTGACGCCCACACAGAAACCCCTACAGCGCGCACCGGTGAAGCCGAGCGACCTCCGCGTGGCCCTCTTTTCGGGCAATTACAATTATGTCCGCGACGGCGCCAACCAGGCGCTGAACCGGCTGGTCGAGTATCTGCTGCGCCAGGGCGTGCACGTCCGCATCTATTCCCCGACGGTGGAAAAGCCCGCCTTTCCCGCGACCGGAGACCTCGTCGATATCCCGGCGATCCCGATTCCCGGCCGGTCGGAATACCGGCTTCCTATCTCCCTTCCGGCACGCGTCCGCCGCGACCTCGCCAGGTTCAATCCCAACGTGGTTCATGTCTCGAGCCCCGACTTCGTCGGCCACCGCGCAGTTACCTGGGCACGCCGTCGCAAGATCGCCGTCGTCGCCTCCGTCCACACCCGCTTCGACACTTATTGCGCTTATTACGGCCTGCAGTTCCTCGAGCCCCTGGCGCGTGGAATCATGCGGCGGCTCTATCACCGCTGCGAGGTTGTGATGGTCCCCGCAGAATCCACTGCTGCGATCCTGCGCGCGCAGCGCATGAACCGGGACATCACGATCTGGACGCGCGGGATCGACCGCGAGCAGTTCAATCCCGACCGGCGGGACCTGGAATGGCGCCGCAGCCTCGGGATCGCGGACGACGAGGCGATCGTGGCTTTCCTCGGCCGCGTCGTCATGGAGAAGGGCCTCGATATCTTCGCGGACGCGATCCACGCGCTGGAGAAACGCGGAGTCCCTCATCGAGTTCTGGTGATCGGGGAAGGCCCGGCGCGACCCTGGTTCGAGCAGCAGCTGCCGGATGCCATTTTCGTTGGAGAACGCACCGGCACCGAGCTTTCGCGCCTGCTCGCCAGCTCCGACCTGCTGCTCAATCCGTCCATCACCGAGGCTTTCGGCAACGTGACCGTAGAGGCGATGGCCTGCGCCCTTCCCGTCGTGGCGGCGGTTTCGACGGGATCGGCGAACATCGTGCGCGACGGCGTCACCGGAATGCTCGTCAACGGAACCGAAGTCGACGAGTTCGCCGACGCTCTGGAGATGTACATCCGGGATCCCGAGCTTCGCCATCACCACGGCCAGGCGGGACTGGCCGTCGCGAAGACCATGGACTGGGACACGATCAACTCGGCGGTGATCCGCACCTACGTGCATGCGATCCACAAGCGCGAGCGCCTGGACCGCATGCTTCGGCGTTAGTCGCCGCGGCTCTTCACCCGCTCGATCTTCTGCGCCGCCTCGTCGAGGATGGCCGCAATCTCGAGGAAGAGGTCCTCGTCCCAGCCTTCCCGCTTCAGCCTGTGGCCGAGCGCCGTCATGAGGTTCTTGACGGCGCGCCCGATCGCCGGGCCGGCCGCATTATCGCCGCGCGGGGCAAGATCGCGCAGCCGCTCGAACAGCGCCTCGACCTCGTCGGCTCGCTCCTCCAGATGCTTTCTGCCCTCGTCGGTGGCCTGGAAGGGCTTGCGCGGCCCCTCGCCTGCCGCTTCGTCGATGAGACCCATATCCTGAAGCAGCGTGAGCGTCGGATAGACGACGCCGGGGCTCGGCGCATATTCGCCGCCCGTGATGTCCTCAATCGCGCGGATCAGGTCGTAGCCATGGCGCGGCTCGTCGGCGATGAGCTTCAACAGCACCAGCCGGAGCTCCCCGGATTCGAACATCCGGCGAGTGCGGCGTCCGCGGCGTCCGCCGTTCCAGCCTTCGTCGCCGAAGTCGAAGCTGAACGGACCCCAGCTTCCGCTCCAGCCGCGGCCTCCACGCATGGCCATCAATGCTTCCGGAATGCTGACTTCCAGGCCGCGCGGACCGCAGCCATGATGATGTCGGTGAGTCATCGACTCGTCTCCTTTCGATGTTTCTAAGATATATCTTAGCTGTATCGCAGACAAGTCCGGCACGTGCATTTTCCGTCGCCGGTCTTATTGTGGAGAGCGATGCCCGACCTGTTCAGCGATCAGGAGGTCCCGACCCGACCGCCGGAGGCGCCGGCGGCGAATGCGCCGCTCGCCGACCGCATTCGGCCCAGGAGCCTCGACGAGGTGGTCGGCCAGGAGCATCTGACCGGCCCCGAGGGAGCGATTGGGCGGATGGTCGCCGCGGGCAAGCTCGCCTCGATGATCCTGTGGGGACCGCCGGGCACGGGCAAGACGAGCATCGCACGGCTTCTCGCCGACGCGGTGGGCATGCGGTTCGTCAACATCTCCGCCGTGTTCTCGGGCGTCGCCGATCTCAAGAAGGTGTTCGGGGAAGCGCGGCAAATGGCGAAGGCTGGCCAGCAGACCCTGCTCTTCGTGGATGAGATCCACCGGTTCAACCGCGCCCAACAGGATGGCTTCCTGCCATACGTCGAGGACGGCACCGTCACCTTGGTTGGAGCAACGACCGAGAACCCGAGCTTCGAGCTGAATGCCGCGCTCTTGTCACGCTGCCAGGTGCTGATCCTCCGCCGCCTCGACCACGATGCCCTGGGCGAGCTGATCCGCCGCGCCGAAGCGCTCGAGGGCCGCGACCTTCCCGTCACAGCCGAGGCTCGCGAGGCGCTCATTGCCAGCGCCGACGGCGACGGCCGCTTCGTCCTCAACCAGGTCGAGACGCTCTTCTCGATCGAGATCGATCACCCGCTCAGCCCCGGGGAGCTCAGCGACCTGCTTCACCGCCGGGTGCCGGTCTACGACAAGAACCGCGAGGGCCACTACAACCTCATCTCCGCGCTTCACAAAAGCCTTCGCGGCTCGGACCCGCAGGCGGCGCTCTACTACCTCGCGCGGATGCTCGTGGCCGGCGAGGAGCCGCTCTACGTGCTCCGGCGCCTGACCCGGGCGGCAGTCGAGGACGTGGGCCTCGCCGATCCGAATGCATTGCTTCAATGCATGGCGGCGAAGGAGATGTACGATTTCCTCGGATCGCCCGAGGGCGAGATCGGAATCGTCCAGGCGTGCCTGTATCTCGCGACCGCGCCCAAATCGAACGCGACCTACATGGCCCAGAAGAAAGCCTGGCGAAGCGCGGAGGAGACGGGCTCGCTGATGCCGCCGATGCACATCCTGAACGCGCCGACACGGCTGATGAAGAATGTCGGCTACGGCAAAGGCTATGCCTACGACCATGACGCGGACGAAGGCTTCTCGGGCCAGGACTACTGGCCCGAAGGAATGGAATCGGAGGCATTTTACGAGCCGACGGACCGCGGTTTCGAAGCACGGGTGCGCGAGCGGCTGGAATATTGGAACGAGCGGCGCGAAGAGCTGCAACAAACTGATAGCGAGCAGGGTTAAGGCCTGATCCGGCAAGGGGAGCGAGCATGTACAACAGCAGTGCTTATTGGCAGGCGCAATTGATCCTTTGGGGCCCGAAGGTCCTGATCGCCCTTCTGATCCTCGTCGCGACATGGCTGGTCGCCCGGGCCGTCAAATGGGTCCTTCAGCGGGCGATCGACCGAACTCCGCTCCTCAAGAAACATGTTACGGGCGCACCCGGCGAAACAGTCGGCCATCAGCTCGGCACCATTGCCAAGCTGATCATCTGGCTCGTCGGCATCATGGCCGCGCTCCAGTTCCTCGGATTCCCGCAGGTCCTTGCCCCGATCAACGAGCTCGTGACCGACATCTTCGCCTTCCTTCCGCGGCTCATCGGCGCGGGCCTGATCTTCTTCGTCGGCCTGATCGTCGCGCGCATCGTCAAGCAGCTGGTCGAGACCGTGCTCACCGCCGCGAACATCGACGGTTTCATGGCGCGCATCGGAATCGGCGATGTGGGAGGAACGGTCCGGACCGACCCGAACGCCGTCCCGCCGGGCGCCGCTCCAGGCGCAACGCGAGCCAGCCTCGCCCGTGCGGCCGGCGTCCTAGTCTACGCATTGATCATCATCCCGGTCGCCATTGCGGCGCTGCAGGTGCTCGGGATCGAGGCGATCTCCGGACCGGCGATCGCCATGCTCAACCAGATTCTCGCGGCCATTCCGCGCGTTCTCGCGGCTGCCTTGTGGATCGGCATCGCGTTCATCGCGGCGCGATTCCTGAAGACGATCATCGAAGCGATCCTTCCGCCGACCGGCTTCGACCAGGCGATCATGTCGACCGGAGTGCTGCCCGCAAACGCGAGGCCTTCGCGCATCGTCGCCAATATCGCGTTGATCGCGATCATCCTCGCCGCATCGATCGAGGCGGCGCAGCAGCTGGGCGGCGGGACGATCGCCATTTTCCTCGCGCAGGTGACCGAGCTCGGCGGCAAGGTGATCTTCGGCACGCTGATCATCGTCGTCGGAATTTTCCTCGCGCGGATCATCGCGAACCTCGTGGGGAGCGGGACCGGCGAGGGCGGCTTTGCCCAGACCATTGTCCGCTACGCGATCATCGCCTTGTTCACCGCGATCGGCCTCACTTTCATGGGCCTCGCCGACCAGATCGTGGTCCTCGCATTCGGGCTTATTCTCGGCTCGGCCGCCGTCGCTACCGCGCTCGCCTTCGGTCTCGGCGGCCGTGACGCGGCGGCGCAAATTCTCGAACGGTGGGCTGACCGCGGCGGACCCCCCGCCCCGCCTGCACCGCCCAAGCGCATTCGGGGCGGCCACACGGGTCCGGACGACGCCCAGCCGCCACTGGTCTGATGACTTTCGAGGAGGCCGTTGCCTTCGCGCTGACCCTTCCCGAGTCGGAGCTGGGCACCAGCTACGGCAAGCCGGCGGTAAAGGTGGCGTCCAACGGCAGGGCTTTCCTCTTCCCAAGCCATGAGCCGCACACAAGCTTCGGGATCGCAATCGATCTCGACACGATCGAGATCCTCAAGGAGACGGACCCCGACACCTTCTGGCAGACGCCCCATTACGTCGGGTGGGAAGGTGTGCTGATCCGCTACGACAGCAAGGACGAGGACCGCGTTCGCGACGTCATCGAGCGCTCGCGCAACTGGGTCGCCGCCAAGCCGAAGCCGCGTCCGCGCAAACGGAAGTGAGGAGCTGGTCGCATGTGTAGGAGTGAAGACAATTGCGGCGCTGACGAAGGTCGGAGAGCCTTCGTCGCCGGATCGATCAGTCTGGCCGCGGCCGCGGCGTCGCCTGCAATTGCGCAAAGCCCACCGGCCCGGATTGCGAACCCGCCGACGCGCGTGCTCGACGATCCTCTCGCGGTGCATGGCCCCGTCACCTTCATGCACAACGGCCAACCGACCATCGGCGGCTATCTCGCGCGGCCGCGTGCTGAAGGCGTCTATCCGGCCATTGTGGTGATCGCGGGCAACCGGATCAGCGAAGAATATATCCCGAACACATGCGCTGCATTGGCGCTTGCCGGCTTTGTCGGCCTCGCGCCCGATATCTTCCATGTCCTCCCCGAGAGCGCGCAAACGCTCGACCAGATGCGCGCCGCTTCGGCCAAGCACACCGACAACGACGTGCTCGAGGATATCGGCGCAGGAATCGACTATCTGCGCACCCAGCCGTTCGTTCGGAAGGGCGGCTTCGGTGCGCTAGGCTTCTGCTACGGCGGGCGCATTGCCATGGTCCTGGGTGCGCGTTCGCGCGAGATCGACGCCGTGGTCGCCTACCACCCGGGCAAGACGAGCGCCGAGGAGATCGCCCAGCTGAGGGCTCCCGTACAGATTCATGTCGGCACGGCGGACTCCAATGTCCCTCTTTCCGAAATTCGGGAGCTCGAGAGAGTCCTGAAGGCGCAGGGCACGCCGACGGAAGTCAACCTCTACGAAGGCGCGAACCACGGGTTTCTCGCCTACACCCGTCCGCCGCGATACAAGCCCGATGCAGCGATCCTGTCCTGGCAGCGGACGACAGCCTTCCTGCGCCGAATGCTGAAATGAGGCCAGACAATCGCTGAGTTCGACAGCTTTGTCGCGATCGACTGGTCGGGTGCGAAGGGCAAACGCCACAAGGGCATCGCCATTGCCGAGGCGCGCGGCGATGCAGCTCCCCGCCTCGTCCGGCCCCGCCATGTCTGGTCACGCGAGGAGGTGCTCCGTTGGCTGCTCAAGCGCGCCGAGCGGGAGGCGACCTTGTTCGGCTTCGACTTCAGCTTCGCCCCGCCACTCATCGACCGCGGCGAATATCTTCCCGGCGAGCCGGACGTGCCGGAGACCGCCCGCGAATTCTGGGCCTACGTGGACCGGCTGAGCGACGACGAGGATTTGGGCGCCGCGAGCTTCCTGGAAACGGCGCATCGCCGCCACTTCTACTTCGGCATCGCCGACGGGGTGAAGGCCGGCTTCATGCACTTCCGGCAGTGCGATCAGCAGCTGAACCGGCAGGGCGGACGAAAGACGGCGAGCGCTTACGATGCGATCGGGGCAGCTCAGGTCGCGAAGGCCAGCTTCTCCGGCATGCGGTTCCTGCACCGGCTCGACAGCAAGGTCGCGATCTGGCCGATGGACCCGCTGCCCGAGCGCGGCAGCGCCGTCGTCGAGATCTACACGCGCATCTACCTGCGTCGCGCCGGCCTGCCGGGAACGAAGCTCCGCAGCCGCGCCGAGCTCAATCGCGCTCTCAAGGCCCTCGGCAGCCCGCTTGCACGCCTCAGGTTCGAGCCGAACGACCACCAGACGGACGCTCTGGTCACTGCCGCCGGCATGCGCGCCCTCGCCGAGCAGGAGCCGCGCGCATTTGATCCCGAAGGCCTGACCCCCCACATCGCGCGCACCGAAGGGTGGACGTTCGGCGTCCTTTGACGCAAACGCCTGGCGGGAGCCGGATTAGCTCAGCTGGTAGAGCAGCGGTTTTGTAAACCGAAGGTCGGGGGTTCGAGTCCCTCATCCGGCACCAGCCTCACGCGCAGTGCTTCCGGGGGAAGCACGAGCATGAGGCCCACGAGCGAAGCGAGGGGCTCACTTCACCGGGAACGCCTCATCGATCTGCTTGCGAATGCGTTCCGCGGCGACCTCGCGCGCCGTGTCGCGTTCCAGGCCAAGCGTTTCCGCGATCGGTTGGCCCAGCAAGGCATCGCCGAGCGCCATCAGCACCAGCCACAGCGTGGTCTGCGCTACGCGATGCTCGTCGTGCCCGACACTCAGCTCGGCCACGAGCTCGTGAATCGCTTCGAGGATGGGCGTCAGCGCATCGCGGTTGCCGGAAAGGATCATCCATGCCGCCAGTGCGCCCGCGCCTCCCCGGCCGAATGCGTCAAAGGTCTGGTCGACGATCTGTCGCGGGTCCGTCTCATGGTGGCGTGCGCGTTCGACGGTCTGGCCGATCCGATGGGTCACATCGTGCGCGAGCGACCGCGCGAGCTCCGATTGAAGGCCCGCCGCCGAGCCGAAGTGATGCAGCAGATTGGCGTGCGTCCGGCCGATCTCCGCCGCGACCGCCTTGAGCGTCACCGCCTGCGGACCCTGTTCGATGAGCAGCCTGCACGCCGCATCGAGCGCGACGGAGCGGCTTTCTTCGGGGTTCAGGCGTTTACGACTTGTTGACACTTGTGTAAGTTACTCTACCTTCTGCCTATGACCTCGACCGCGCTGCCCACGCCTGCCGACCTCACCATCACGCCGCGCGACCGGCGCTTCGGGCGTGACTCTGCCCCTCAACGTCTTTGGCACGGCGGAAGCGTCGAAGCGACTGCAATTTACAATGCGTTATCGAGCACCTTCCCAATCGGCGAGGCTTATTTCGTCGAAAGCGTTCGCGCCTTTCGCGAGGGCACTCCGCCCAAGCTCGCCGAAGAGATCAGGGCCTTCACCACTCAGGAAGTGATCCACAGCCGCGAGCATGATGCGTTCAACCGCCGCGCGGCCGATGCCGGCTATGACCTTTCGAAACTGGAGCAGCGCGTCGAGGAGCGGCTCGCCGTCGCCCGCGCTCGCGCACCGATTGCCAACGTCGCCGCGACCATGGCGCTCGAGCATTTCACGGCGATACTCGCGCACCAGCTGCTGAAGGACCCGCGCCACCTCGAAGGCGCGGACCCGGAAGCCGCCGAGCTGTGGCGCTGGCATTCGTGCGAGGAGATCGAGCACAAGGGCGTCGCCTACGACACCTGGCTGTGGGCCACACGCGACTGGCCTCGCTGGAAGCGGTGGAAGGTCAAGGCGAAGATCATGCTCTACGTCACCCGCAACTTCCTCGTTGACCGGACCGCTGGATCGCTCGAGCTGATGCGCCAGGACGGAGTGACCGGCCTCGACGCCTGGTCGCGGCTCCTGTGGTATCTCTGGGTGCGCCCCGGAATGTTCCGCAAGATCGCAGGCGCCTGGCTGAAGTTCTTCCTGCCGGGCTTCCACCCCTGGAACGAGGACGACCGCTACCTGCTGCGTGCCTATGATGTCAGCGCCAGGGACGCGCCGCAGCCGAAGCGAAAGGTGAGGCGGGCCGCGTAAGACCTTCGTCATTGCGAGGAGCGCAAGCGACGAAGCAATCCAGCATGCGACGCCTGGATTGCTTCGCTTCGCTCGCAATGACGATTACGCCGCCAGCGCCTCCTTCTTTTCGGTCTTCGCCGCCGCCGTCAGCTGCAGCCGCATCAGCCGTGCGGGCACGTCTTCCCCGCGGGCGCAACTCATCCTTGGAGCGACGATCCCGAGTGGATGGAAGCCGAGCTTCTCCAGCACTCGGCCCGAAGCCGAATTGTCGAGGAAGTGCGACGCCTCGAGGCTGGCAAGGCCCAGCGTCCGGGCGATGTCGACAAGTGCCGAACAGGCCTCCGTCGCAATGCCCCGACCCCACCGGTCGCGGGCGATCCAATAGCCCATCTCGACGGCACCGGATGGCCGGCGCCCCAGCCCGCACGAGCCGACTAGCTCCGGAGCGCCACCCGTCCGTTCAAAGATGAGCAGGGACGGCAGCACCGGATCGCGCGGGCTCGCGAGATAAGCCTCGGCATCACGAAGCGTGTACGGCCACGGAACGACCGCGAGGTTGCGCACGATCGCCCGATCGCCGATCGCCATGGCGAGCGCCGGCGCATCCTCGGGAAATCCGGGCCTCAGCAGCAGTCTTGGCGTTCTCGCGAACATCACCCTTCTCCTCGCGTCCGGCTGCTAGAGGCGGCGCGTGACAGTTCGGGGAGAAGGAAAAGAAAAAGGGGAGACCCCTTCCGCGCCCCTAAAATAGAAAAGGGGGCGCCTTTTCTCGGGGGCGCCCCCTTCTCCCTATCTTGGTCTTGATCCTTGGATCTCGTCCGGGCCGCCCCTTCGTGGGAACGGTCCCTTTCTGACCGTTCCTATGCTTCGCTTCCGCTAATCGGCATCACGTGCACGTATTTGCGGCCGAGCTTCCCATCTCGGAACGCGACCGCGCCGTCGGTCAGAGCAAAGAGCGTGTGAT
>CBHTSV010000181.1:0-7409 GCA_966095215.1 uncultured Sphingomonas sp.
GTCCGGGCAGGTCTGCGTCGCCGGAGGCGGTGGCGGAGGCGGCGGGGGCGGAGGCGGCGGAGGCGGCGGAGCGGCCGGGCCGTTGAAGTTGTAGATCAGGCTCGCGAGAATGCTGTGCGACCTGAGCCTGGTTCGCAGGCCGTCATCTTCCAGCTTGTGGGCGTTGAAGTAGCGATACTTCAGGCCAACGTCGAAATAGCGGAACGCCGGGAAACGGACGCCGGCGATTCCCTGCCAGACGAACGTCGACTTGTCCCTGATGTTGAAGAACTCCGTGCCGGTGGCATCTTCACCTTCGAGGTGGAAGAAGCCGAGACCCGCGCCGCCGCCGGCATAGAAATTGAACGACTCATCCTTGCCGAGGTCGATCAGCAGGTTGGCCATCGTGGTGAAGCCGCTGGTGTGGCCGTCGCCGTCGAGGCTGCCCTGAGGGAAGTCGTAGCTGTCGTGCTTGGCCCATTTGTGCGAGCCTTCGAACTCGGCCCGGAACATGCCGAAGTCGTAACCCATGATCAGGTCGCCATCGACGCCCGTCTTGTGATTGATGTCGAACACGTCGAGTCCGGTCGTCTCGTTTTCGACCGTCGAATCGCGCGGGAACCATGCGCCGACCTCGATTCCGAAATATCCGGAATGGTCGCGCGCTGCGGCCGGTGCTGCGATTGCGGCAAGCGCTGCTCCAGCGAGCAGATATCGATACATGATTGACCCCCGTTTCTTGCGCCGTAGCGGCAACGCAGCATATTAACCGTAAGATAATTGCAAGTCGAGCCGTCGACACATTGCAATTTCGTGAGCGACTTTTCGGGCCAATGACTTAGCCGCTTGCCGCACCGCAACATCGCTGTCGAGACGCCCGGCTACCGACGCTAGAACCGCTTCGACACGCCCGCATAGAGCTCGACGTCGGGTGTGTTGCGGTTGAGCCCGAAATTGGCGCCGGCATCGAGCTGGACGCTGTTGCTCAGGAGATAGGCTACCGCGCCGTCCGCCGAATATTGTCGCGCTGTTCCAGCCGGATCCCAGTCCCATTGAGCCCACAGCTCCGCCGTCAGCGACAAGCGCGGGCTCGCCGCCATTCCGACATCGACCAGCTGGACCATCGCCGCATGACGGCCGGCGCCATCGCCATCCGCGCGCCAATCCACTTCCGGCGCGAAGGCAAGGCTCAGCGGGCCGCTGCCCAGCGCCAGAGCGACCGGCACCGTCAGTCCGGCTTCCACCTTTCCGTTGCCGAGATCGTGTCCGGCGGTGGGCATTTTCACGAAAGGATCGACGGCGATCTGCACGGGCGCATCGTCCGCAGTCAGCCGGATCTTTGACCGGACGAGCATGTCCCCGAAGCCGGAGTTGCGCTCGGTCCCGCCGGGTTCGCGTAGCCGCGAAATCTCGTAAGGCGCGAAGCCGAGCTCGACGTCGGCATTGCCACTGATCCCGAACTTCAGAAGTGACGCCCCGATTGCGGTGAAATCCGATCGGACTCCATGGGAATCACTGTGGCTCCAGTCGATCAACGCCGTCTCGATCTGCCAGTGCCCCGCTGGGACCGTGCAGGTCCCGGTGCCTTTGGTGGGCCGGTCCGCGCAGATCGGCGCGTCGCCCGCGGCATGCGCCGGCGAGGCGATCAGCGCAGCCAGCGCAATCGGCAGCCCCCCTTTCATGCGCGCGAAACTGTCATTGCAGAATTCGTGCGTCGAGGGCGGTGCGTCGATTCACATGGATACTTTATGCGTAAGGCCGGTTGACCTTGACATGATGTCAAGGTGCAGAAGGCCGGCATGACGAGTCGAAACGAGCCCGATCATGCGGCGTGCGCGCATCACGCGCACCATCATGCTGCCATTCCCCCGCGTGAGCCCGCGCACGTCCCGGAAGGGACCATCTGGACCTGCCCGATGCATCCCCAAATCCGACAGAACGGGCCCGGACAATGCCCGATCTGCGGCATGGCGCTGGAGCCGCTGGAGCCGACGGCGGAGGAAGGGCCGAACCCCGAGCTGATCGACATGAGCCGGCGCTTCTGGATCAGCGCCGCCCTCACCCTTCCGCTCGTGATTCTTGCGATGGCAACGGAGCTCCTCGGCTGGGAGCTGCTGCCCATGCGCGCTTCCGTCTGGCTTCAGCTGGCCCTGGCGAGTCCGGTCGTCCTGTGGGGTGGCTGGCCTTTCTTCGAACGCATGTGGGCGTCCCTGAAAACCCGCAACCTCAACATGTTCACGCTGATCGGCATGGGTGTCGGAGTGGCGTACAGCTACAGCCTGGTCGCGACGCTCGCTCCGCGCATCTTCCCAGCCTCGCTGCGGACGATGGGCGGACTCGTTCCGGTCTATTTCGAGGCAGCGGCAGTCATCACGACGCTGGTGCTGCTCGGCCAGGTGCTCGAGCTCCGCGCCCGTGCCGCAACCGGCAAGGCCATTCGCGCGCTCCTCGGGCTCGCTGCCAAGACTGCCCGCCGGGTGAAGGACGGCAAGGAGGAGGACATCCCGCTGGAGCATGTCCATGTCGGTGACGCGCTGCGCGTGCGCCCCGGCGAGAAAGTGCCCGTCGACGGCGTGGTGGTCGAGGGCCGCAGCGCGGTCGATGAATCGATGATCACCGGTGAGCCGGTCCCGGTCGAGAAGGTCACCGGCGACAAAGTCACCGGGGCGACGGTCAATGGGACCGGTTCGATCCTGATGCGAGCCGAGCGCGTTGGCCGAGACACCATGCTGTCGCAGATCGTGCGGATGGTCGCCGCGGCCCAGCGCTCGCGGGCGCCGATCCAGAAGCTCGCCGACCAGGTCTCCGGCTGGTTCGTGCCGAGCGTCGTCACGGTGTCGTTGCTTGCGTTCGTCGTGTGGAGCCTGTTCGGGCCGCCGCCGCCGCTCAGTCACGCGATCGTCAACGCGATCGCGGTGCTCATCATCGCCTGTCCGTGCGCCCTGGGTCTCGCGACACCCATGTCGATCATGGTCGGCACCGGCCGCGGCGCGACCGCCGGCGTGCTCGTCAAAAATGCCGAGGCGCTCGAGTTGATGGAGAAAATCGACACGCTCGTTGTCGACAAGACCGGCACCCTGACGATCGGGAAGCCAAAGCTGATTGCGGTCGAGCCGGCGAATGGATTCGACGAAGCGGACGTGCTTCGCCTCGGCGCGGCGCTGGAACGCGGTAGCGAGCATGCCCTGGCTGCCGCGATCCTCGAAGGCGCAACCGAGCGCCGCATCGAATTGCCCGCCAGCACCGACTTCGAGTCCCGCACCGGCAAGGGCGTGATCGGCACGGTCGAGGGGCGCAGCGTGGCGCTAGGCAACGCCGCGCTGATGACCGAGATCGGCGTCGACCCATCATCGCTTCAGGGCAAGGCCGACGAGCACCAGAGCCAGGGCGAAGGCGTGATGTTCGTGGCGGTCGACCGCAAGCTTGCCGGAATCATCGTGGTTGCCGATCCGCTCAAGGAGACCGCAGCCGAAGCCATCGCGGAACTTCACCGTGACGGCATCCGCATCGTCATGCTGACCGGAGACAATCGCCGCACTGCCGATGCAATCGCCCGGCGCGTTGGGATCGACGATGTGATGGCGGAAGTCCTGCCCGATCAGAAACAGGCGAAGGTCGAGCAACTCCGCAGGGAAGGCCGCCGCGTGGCCATGGCCGGCGACGGCATCAACGACGCTCCGGCACTCGCCGCCGCGGACGTCGGGATCGCCATGGGCACCGGCACCGACGTCGCCATGGAGAGCGCCGCTATCACCTTGGTGAAAGGCGATCTGCGCGGGATCGTCCGCGCGCGTCATATCAGCCGCGCGGTGATGCGCAACATTCGCCAGAACCTCTTCTTCGCCTTCGTGTTCAACGCGGCCGGAGTGCCGATTGCGGCGGGCGTTCTCTACCCGTGGTTCAGGATCCTGCTTTCGCCGATCATCGCCGGCGCGGCCATGTCGCTGAGCTCGGTGACCGTCATCGGCAATTCGCTGCGGCTGAGAGGAGTCCGGCTGTGAAGATTGGCGAGGCCTCGGCCGCGAGCGGAATCAGCGGCCGGATGATTCGCCACTATGAGAAGATCGGCCTCATGCCGCCGGCCGCGCGGCGGGATTCAGGCTACCGCGACTATGACGAACGCGACGTGCATACGCTGCGCTTCATCGGCCGCGCCCGCGACCTCGGCTTCACGATCGAGGAGATCCGGAGGCTTCTGGGGCTGTGGCAGGACCGCAGCCGCGCGAGTCATGACGTGAAGGAGCTCGCGCTCGCACGCGCCGCCGAGCTCAAGCGCAAGGAGCGCGAACTGCACGAAATGCGCCGCTCGCTCGAGCACCTTGCGGCAAGCTGCCAGGGCGATCATCGACCCGATTGCCCGATCATCGGCGACCTGGAAGGGTCGAAGGCGTGACCGACGTCATTGTCTTGCCCGTTGTGGGCAACTATTCGGGCGTCATGCGGCAGTTACTCGCCAAGCTGGTGCTCCTCATGGCCGTCCTGCTGATGCCATTCGGCATGACCCCTGCGGGCGCCACCATGCACAACCAGCACTCGTCGGCGGCCGCAATCCGTGCCGAGCACTGCCCCGAGCAGGCGCCGAAGCCGACCGGAAAGGCGGGCTTTGCCGAGTGCACGATGGTGTGCTCGGCAGCGCTTCCCGCATCCGATCTCGAGCGTGCCGAACCGTTGCTGGTCGTCTGCGCTCCCGCCCGGGCCGGCGCGGTGCGGCAGCTCCAGGGGCTTCATCCGAACACCGCTACGCCCCCTCCCCGACGCTCCTGAGCATTTCGAACTTCAAATCGTTCAAACTCAGGAGAATTGAATCATGATGACATTGATGATCGCCGCGGCCGCTGCCGCCGCCCAGCCCGCTGCTCCGGTTCCGGGCAACCCTCAGGCTCAGCACGAGCAGCACATGCAGATGGGCCAATCCGGCGAACATAAGGGCATGGATTGTTGCAAGGACTGCTGCAAGGACATGGCCGCCAATCACGAGGGCCATGGTTCCGAGCATTCGGGGCACAGCGCCAATTAACTGAAGGCACGAAAGGGGAGGCGGCGCGTTCTCCGCGTCGCCTCCTTCACCGGAGACATCATAGTGAAGTCCAAATTTCTCGTTGCGGCGAGCGCGCTTGCGCTTGCCAATCTCGCTGCGCCTGCGACCGCGCAGCACGAGCATATGCCGGGCATGACCATGCCGATGCCGGCGAAGCCCGCGGCCAAGAAGAAGCCGGCGGCGAAGAAAGCTGCGCCAAAGAAAAAGGCGGCCGCGACAAAGAAAACATCGGCCAGGAAGGCGATCGCAAAGAAGAAGACCGCACCGGCTCATGCGCATCAGCCGAGCTCAGAAGGCATGACGATGCCGATGCATCACGGCACCATCCCCATGCCGATGCCGGCTCAGGCCGGGCCAGGCGGGCCGACTCCGATGCCGATGGATCACTCGCAAATGCAGCACGGCACCATGCCCATGCCTGGGCAATCCGCCGCGCAACCTCCTATGCCGATGGACCATTCGCAGATGGGCCACGGACAGATGGGCCAGATGAACATGCCAATGGGCGAGCACGCTGGTCACGAGATGGAAATGACCGGAGCCCTTGGGCCCTACCCCATGGAACGCGAAAGCTCCGGCACCGCGTGGCAGCCGGATACCTCCGAACACATGGGCCTGCATGCCATGAGCGGCGACTGGATGCTGATGGCGCACGGCGTGCTCAACCTGGTGTACGATCACCAAAGCGGCCCGCGCGGAGACGACAAGGCGTTCGCGTCCGGGATGCTGATGGGCATGGCCCGACGCCCGATCGGCGACGGAACGTTGCAGTTCAAGGCGATGCTCAGTCCCGACCCGATCATGGGCAAGAGCGGCTATCCGCTGCTCTTCGCCAGCGGCGAGACGGCGAATGGCCGCGACCGGCTCATCGACCGCCAGCATCCGCACGACTTCTTCATGGAGCTCTCCGCGTCACTCTCGCAGAACATCGGGCCGAAGAGCAGCGTCTTCCTCTACGCCGGTCTTCCGGGCGAACCGGCTTTCGGACCGCCGGCCTTCATGCACCGTGAAGCAATCCTCGATTCGCCCGAAGCGCCGATTAGCCATCACTGGCTCGACTCGACGCACATCAGCTTCGGCGTCCTGACCGGCGGAATCGTGCTCGATCGCGTCAAGCTCGAGGTCAGCCGCTTCAACGGCCGCGAGCCGGACCAGCACCGCTGGAACATCGAGACCGGGCCGCTCGATTCCACCTCCGTCCGCCTGTCGTGGAACCCGACCAGCACGCTCTCGCTGCAGGGCAGCTGGGGTCATTTCACCGACCCGGAGCAGCTGGAGCCGGGAGTCGACCAGAAGCGCTGGTCGGCGAGCGCGCTCTACGCGAAGGAGATTGCGCCTGGCTGGAAGCTCGCCGGGACGCTCGCCTGGGGCCGCAAGACCATCGAGCATCACAAGGATGACGCTTACGTGGCCGAAGCCTCGCTGAAGCACTCGGGCTGGACCGTGTTCGGCCGCGGCGAGATCACCGAGAACCGCGAGCTCGTCGCGGATCCGGAGGAGCACGGCCCGGCGTTCCGCGTCGGCAAGGTGTCGCTCGGCGCGGTCCGCGACTTCCGCGTCGCCGATCACTTGTCGCTCGGCGCCGGAGGCCTGTTCTCGGTGAACTTTGTTCCCGACGGTCTTGCGCCGCTCTACGGCGGACGCAATCCGACAGGCGCGATGGGCTTCGTCCGCCTGAAGCTCGATTGAGGAGGGGAAATCATGCACTTGAGGCTACTGCAGCTTGGAATTGCCGCCGCAATGGTGGCATTCGCAACTCCCACGGCGGCGCACGGACCGGCTTCCGCGCCGGCTAAGGCAGCAGCCCTGTCGCCGGCAACACGAAGCGCGGCTGCGACCGTCGATTCCTTCCACGCGGCGCTCCGTCGCGGCGACACCAGGGCGGCGGCCGCTCTGCTCGCCGACAACGCGCTCATTTTCGAGGAGGGCGGCGCGGAGCGGAGCAAGGCGCAATATGCCGCCGAACACCTTCCCGCCGACGCCGAATTCTCGAAAGCGGTGGGGTCCGCCCTCACGCGCCGCGCCGGAAGCTCCAACGGAAATCTGGCGTGGATTGCCAGCGAAGGCCGAACGACCGGAACGTTCAGGGGAAAGGCGCTGGACCGGATCACGACGGAGACCGTCCTCCTGCGGCGGTCCGGCCAGAGGTGGAAAATCGTCCACATCCACTGGTCGTCCGCGGCGGCAAAGCAATGAGCCTGCTTGTCCTGAAGGGGGTGCATCATGCCTGATGGAAGACGCCTGGACGTTGCGCGGCACCTGCCCAGCATCACGTTCGTCGCGGTCCTGCTGATCGTGACTGCAGCGTTCGCCGGCATCTTCATCTTCGCCGGAATCTACAACATCGGCGCGGATGCGCCGCACTCACGAGCGGTCTACGGTTTGCTGCAGG
>CBHTSV010000182.1:0-5291 GCA_966095215.1 uncultured Sphingomonas sp.
AGGCCAAGCCGGCCGTAGAGCACTTCGCCGAGCTGCTGAGGCGAGCCGATGGTGAATGGCCCGCACGCCGCCTCGTAGATCTTCTCCTCGAGCGCCTGGATATCGCGCGAGAACTCCGCCGAGAGCCGCGCGAGATAGTCACGGTCGACCTTGATGCCGCGCCGCTCCATCCGGCCGATCACCGACACCAGCGGCTTGTCGACCCGCTCATAGACGCGCGTCACATTCTCCGCGGCCAGCCGCGGCTTGAGCCGCAACCAGAGGCGCAGCGCGATGTCCGCATCCTCGGCGGCATATTCGGTCGCAGGCCCGAGCGGCACCTTGTCGAAGGTGATCTGCTTCGCGCCGCTCCCGCACAGCTGCTTGAACGGGATGCACTCGTGATCGAAATGGATCTTGGCGAGCTCCTCGAGGCCGTGGCCGAAGGAGCGGCCGGCGTCGAGGTCGAAGCTCATCACCATCGTGTCGTCGACCGGCGTCACGTTGATGCGCGCCTTGTCGAACATCACCCAGTCATATTTGAGATTGTGCCCGATCTTGAGGACGCTTTCGTCCTCCAGGAGCGGCTTCAGCTTCGAGAGGACGAGCGCCTCCGGCAACTGGTTCGGGGCATCGCAATAGAGGTCCGCTCCGCTATGGCCGACGGGGATGTAACAAGCCTTGTTGGGCGCGGTGGCGAAGCTGATCCCGGCAAGCTTGGCGACGATGCAGTCGATGCAATCCGTCTCGGTGTCGATCGCGACGTAACCCTGGGCGGCTGCTTCGGCGATCCAGCGATCGAGCGCAGCCTCATCCGTGACCGTCTCATATCTTGATCGATCGACCTCGATCTTCTCCGGCTCGGCCGTCGCGGCCTTTTTCGGCTCCATTGCCGCCATGACGTCATTTCGGACAGTCGCGCCGGTCTGCTGAGCACCCCCGCCATGGAGGCGGTTGAGCAGCGACTTGAATCCCTGCTCGGCCAAGAATTCCTCGAGGGGCTCCTTGGGGATGCCTTTCAGGACCAACTCATCGAGCGGTTCCGGAAGCGGCGCATCGCACACCAGCCGTACCAGCTCGCGCGAGAGGCGAGCGTCCTCGGCATGGTCGATCAACGACTGCTTGAGCTTCGGCTTGCTGATCTGGTCGGTCGAGGCGAGCACCGTCTCGAGATCGCCGTATGTCTGGATGAGCTGGCTAGCGGTCTTCGGCCCGATTCCGGGAACGCCCGGGACATTGTCGACGCTGTCGCCCATCAGTGCGAGCACGTCGCCGACCTTCTCCGGCGGGACGCCGAACTTCTCAAGCACCTCGTTCCGCCCGATCCGGCGGTCGTTCATCGTGTCGAGCATGTCGATCCCGGCATCCTCGTCGATCAGCTGCATCAGATCCTTGTCGGAGCTGACGATCGTCACCTTCCAGCCGGCGTTCCTCGCCGCCGTGACATAGCAGGCGATGATGTCGTCGGCCACCAGCCCCTCTTCCTCGATGCAGGGAATGGAGAAGGCGCGGGTCGCGGTGCGGATCAACGGGAATTGGGGAACCAGGTCCTCAGGGGGTGGCGGCCGGTGGGCCTTGTATTGGTCGTACATCTCATTGCGGTGGGTGTGCTCCGACGCATCGAGGATCACCGCCATGTGCGTCGGCCCGTCCGCGCGGTTGAGGCCGTCGGCGAGCTTCCACAGCATGGTCGTATAGCCATAGACCGCGCCCGCCGGCTGGCCGTGCCGGTTCGTCAGCGGCGGAAGCCGGTGATAGGCGCGGAAAATGTAGCTCGATCCGTCGACGAGATAGAGGTGCGGCTGGGTCTTCGGGCTTTGATCGTCAGGCATGAAGGCGAGGGGTTTAGCAGGGTGGCAGCGCTAGGGAAGCAAAACGGAAGTTAAGGAGCCCGCCGTCCGTTTTCGAGCCGCTATCCGCCAATGCGGAGCATCAACTCTCGATTAAACAAATTCGGTTACCCGCACGCTGTTATGTTCGGCGTACGCGTACACTCCCTGTTCGGGTCCGACGATATCGAGACTCCGACCGGTCGCGCCATCGTCGAGGCGCGCTACTCGACGCTGCGACGGCAGGTGCCGATTGTCTATGTCCTGGCCCTGGTAAATCTCGCTGGCCTGCAGCTCGCGACCGGCGGAAGGATCACGGTCGGGTTTAATCTGCTTACCGGTCTGGCGATCGTTGCGCTGATCCGGGTCGCGCAATGGCGGCGCGGCGGGGATCTTTCGCACGCCGACATGGTCCGCAGGATGAATCATACCGCCGCTCTGTCGGCCCTCATCTGTTTTCTCGTCTTCGTCCGCTGCCTTATCGTGCAGCCGGCTATTGGGTCGGACCAATCGCTCGCGGTAATGCTGTTCGGCGGTTTCACCGCCATCGGTGTCGCCTACGGCCTCAGCTGTCACCCCGTCGCGTCCCGCGCGCCGCTGCTGGTGCTTGCCTTCCCGCTCGCCGCCACCGCGCTCATCTCGCATGACTGGCAATATATCGGCGCCGCGCTCAGCCTCGCCTTTGTCGCTTTGCTGATCCTGCGGCTGCTGAATATCCATACGGCGCAGTTTACCGACCTCATTCGATCGCGCTCGATGGTCGTTCACGAGCAGCAGGTCGCTGAAAGCGCGCGCCAAGAGGCGGTCGTCGCCGCAACGACGGACTTCCTCACCGGACTCCCGAATCGCCGCGCCTTCGTTGCTGCGCTGGAGGCGCAGCTCGAAGAGAGGGATGCTGCTGCTCCGTTCGCGGTTGGGGTAATGGATCTCGACCGCTTCAAGTTCGTCAACGACACTTTCGGTCACGGGAGCGGCGACGCGCTGCTTCAGACGGTAGCGCGCCGCCTGGTGCGCGCCGCGGGAGAAGGTGCGCTGGTGGCGCGGCTGGGCGGCGATGAGTTCGGATTGCTGTTTCCCGGCATGACCGGAACGGCCGAAGCTCGGACGGCCGGCGCGCGCATTCTGGAACAGGTTAACCGGCCGATGTCGATCAACGGCCGCCAGCTCGGCGTCTCCGCCTGCGCGGGCTTCGCCATCTTCCGCAAGGGGAAGGCCCGGACTCCGTCGCGCATGCTGGCGGAAGCCGACGTGGCGCTGTACCAGGCGAAGGCGAGGCCCGCCGACGGCGTCGCAGTGTTCGAACCACACATGGAGGCGCCGCAACGCCGGCGCACGCAGATTGAGCGCGCAATGCTCCTGCCGAACATTCACGAGCAGATCTACGTCGTCTTTCAGCCGATCGTTGAGCTCGCGACCGGCAAGCTGATTGCCAATGAGGCGCTTGCCCGCTGGACGTCTGAGGAGATGGGCGAGGTCGCGCCTTCTGAGTTCGTTCCAATCGCCGAGCAGCTCAACCTGATCAGCGGAATCAGCCAGCACCTGATGCTTCAGGCGATTGCGGAGGCGACTCACTGGCCCGCTCCAGTCCGCTTGTCGTTCAATCTCAGCGCGATACAGCTCTGCACGCCCGGTTCCGCAAGCGCCATTCTCAACGCGCTGAAGCAATCGGGCCTGGATACGGAGCGCGTGCAGGTCGAAGTCACCGAGACGGCGTTGCTCGCCGACTTCAAGCGCGCGCGCGAGAATCTGGCAGAGCTGCGTTCAGCCGGCGCGACCATCGTCCTCGACGATTTCGGCGCGGGCTATGCATCGATCGGCTATTTGAAGGAGCTGCACTTCGACCAGATCAAGCTCGACGGTGGACTCGTGACCGCGGCCCAGGACAATGCCGACGGGGAACGGCTGCTCGCGGCGGTGATCGGCCTCTGCCAGGCGCTCGGCGTTTCGACCGTTGCCGAGCATGTCGAGAACGAACATCAGCTGAAGCTGCTGATGAAGCTCGGCTGCGCTTTGGGGCAGGGCTTCTGGCTGCATCCGCCCCTGCCGGCAGACGAGGCTCGCGACCTGTCGCGGGCGTCGAGCATCATCGCTGAAACGGGACGGGCCGAGGCGGACCGCAGCATCGCCTGACACGCAGCAAAAAGGGCGCCCGGATGGGGGCGCCCTTTTGCCAGGCCACCTGCGTGCGAGCGGCCCGAGCTGCAGCGCTAATAAGCGTTGTTGGTAACGTTGTTCGCCATGTCGTTGTTCTCGGTGACGTTCCCGACATTCTCGGTCGCGTTGCCGGCGTTCATTTCCATATTCTCGGTGGCGTTCATTTCCATCGGCGCGGTGGTCTCCGCGTTCATTTCCATGTTTTCTGCGGCATTATTCTGCTGGTTTTGCTGGCACGCCGCGAGCGCCCCTAGGCCGACCGCGACGGCGAGAGCGGTAGTGGTCTTCATGCGAAAGCTCCCCTTGCTGTGGTGGAAAGCCGCGGCTCTCGCTGGGCTCTCTGGCGGGCACTACTCCCTCGCCTGCCCTTTGTTCCGAACGCGTCAGGGTACCAGCACGGTATCCTTCGCCTCTGCCAACTGCTCGGGATAGTCGAGCGTGTAGTGCAGGCCGCGGCTCTCGTGCCGCGACAGAGCGGATCGGATGATCAGGTCCGCGACCTCGACCAGGTTGCGAAGCTCGATGAGGTCCGGGGTGACGCGGAAGTGCCGATAATATTCGTGCACCTCCTGCCGAAGCATGTCGATCCGGTGCTTCGCGCGCTCGAGCCGCTTCGTCGTTCGCACGATACCGACATAGTTCCACATGAACCGGCGGATCTCGCCCCAGGTCTGGGTGATCACGACTTCCTCGTCGCTGTCGGTCACCCGGCTCTCGTCCCAGGCGCGGATCTCCGGCACATCCGGCAGAACATCCCAGTTGGCGAGGATGTGCTTCGCCGCCGCTTCGCCGAACACGAGGCATTCGAGCAGGCTGTTCGACGCGAGTCGGTTGGCGCCATGAAGACCGGACTGCGTGACTTCTCCGGCAGCGTAGAGTCCCGGTGCGTCGGTGCGCCCGTCGAGATCCACGACCACTCCGCCGCAGGTGTAATGCTGTGCGGGCACGACCGGGATCGGCTCCTTGGTAATGTCGATGCCGAGGCCGATGAGCTTCTCGTAAATGTTCGGGAAATGACCGCGCACGAAATCGGATTCGCGATGGGAGATGTCGAGGAACACGTAATCGAGGCCGTCGCGCTTGATTTCGTGGTCGATTGCCCGGGCTACGATGTCGCGCGGAGCGAGCTCTCCGCGAGCGTCATAATCGGGCATGAAGCGGTGGCCGGTGTCGGGGTGCTTCAGGATGCCGCCCTCGCCGCGCACCGCCTCGGTGATGAGGAAGTTCTTGACCTGCAGATTGTAGAGGCAGGTCGGGTGGAACTGCATGAATTCCATGTTGGAAACGCGGCAGCCCGCCCGCCATGCCATGGCGATGCCGTCGCCCGTC
>CBHTSV010000183.1:0-2009 GCA_966095215.1 uncultured Sphingomonas sp.
CACCTTCGCGGTTTCCGCGCCTGCGGTGCGCAGCAGGTCGAGCCGCAGTCCGTCGCCATAATAGACCTTGGTCCCGAACTCCTGCGCCGTCTCGATCATGGCCGGCTTCTTGTCGATGAGCGTGACGCCGATCCCTTTGGCCTGCATCATCTGGGCGACTGTCTGTCCGAAGCGGCCGTAGCCGACGACGATCGCACTGGTCTCGGGCGACAGCTCAGGCCCTTCGAGATCGTCGCGGCGCACCTCGCGCGCCTCGAGGAAGTCGATGAAGCGCATCAGGAACGGCGTTGTCGCCATCGAGACGGTGACGACTGCGCCGAACAGCGAGGCCGCTTCGGGTGTGATGAGCCGGGCGGAAGTGGCCATCGCGAACAGGACGAACCCGAACTCGCCGGCCTGGCTGAGAAGCAGGCCGAGACGAATGGCGACCGGCGAGGAGCAGCCGAACAGCCGGGTAAGGCCGCTGATCAGCACCGCTTTCGCGACGATCACCCCGGCCGCAATTCCGATCACGAAGAGCGGCCGCTCGGCAATCAGCCTGAGGTCGAGCAGCATCCCGACCGAGAGGAAGAAGAGCCCGAGGAGGATCGAGCGAAACGGCTCGACGTCGCTTTCCAGCTCGTGCCGGTAGGGCGATTCGGCGAGCATCACTCCGGCGACGAAGGCGCCGAGCGCCGTCGAGAGGCCGAAATTGTGCATCAACGCCGCCGAACCGATCACTGCGAAGAGCCCGGCGACGACGAACAGCTCGCGTTCGCCCAGGCGGCCGATCAGGCGGAAGAGCGGGTTCAGCACGAAGCGGCCGAACGCGACCAGTCCGATTACGGCGAGCAAGGTGTAGAGCGCGAGCTTCCAGCCCGTCGGTGCGCTGGGATCCGGCGCCACGCGCGCCATCGCGGCGATGATCGTGATCATCGGGATCACCGACAGGTCCTGGAAGAGCAGGACCGAGAAGGCGCGCTCGCCCTGCGGCGTGTTCAGCTCGTTCTCCGAACGCAGCATCGGCAGCACCTGGGCAGTCGAGGACAGCGCAAGCGGCAGGCCGATCGCCAGCGAAGCTTCCGCGGACAGGTGCAGGGTCGCGTAAAGCAGGAAGCTGAGCGTGAGGCCGCATAGGACCACCTGCGCAAGCCCCAGCCCGAATATGTCGGTCCTGAGCCGCCACAATCGGCTCGGCTGTAGCTCGAGGCCGACGATGAACAGCAGCAGCGCAATGCCGATTTCGGACACGCGCTGGATAGCTTCGGGGTCGCGGAAGAAGCCGAAGACGGACGGGCCGATCAATGCTCCCGCGACGATGTAACCGAGGGTCGCTCCAAGCCCCAGGCGCCGGAAGGCGGTCACGAAGATCAGCGCGACGCCGAGCATCAGCGCTGCGTCACGCAGCAAGGATCCGGCTACGGCCGCCTGTACGCTATTCACGCGCAGCCGCGTCCATCGCGGCGATCAGGGTCCGGAATGGGAGCAGCATCGCGCCGTGCCGCGCCTTGCGCGAGCGCGCGGGTGCGAGCGTCAGGATTCCCGGCCAGTTGGGCTCGTCAGACGAGCCTTCGAGCCACGCCGCTAGGCATTCGTGCGCCTCCTTCACCTCGTCGCGGGTCCGGCCTCGCGCGCCCTGCTCGAGCAGCGCGGCCGAAGCCTGTCCGAACGCACAGGCAAGCACGACTTGCGAAATCGCTTCGACCCGCCCTCCGGGGTCGAGCTGCACGGTCGTCTCCATGCGGCTCCCGCACGTCGGCGAGCGAAGCGCCGCGACACCATCCTCGCGCTCGAGCTCGCGCGGCTCGGTCACCGAAGCCGCCAGCCGCAGGATCTCGGTCGTGTAGAGCGGCGCGTTCATTCCCGGCGCCAAGTAGTGCCGTTCGGCCCGTCCTCCAAGATGATGCCCTCGGCCTTGAGCTCATCGCGGATGCGATCGGCAGCCGCGAAGTCGCGGTTCTTCTTCGCTGCGGCGCGCTCCGCGACGCGGGCTTCGATGCCGCTCGCATCCGCATCGCCGCCTCGAAACC
>CBHTSV010000184.1:0-4088 GCA_966095215.1 uncultured Sphingomonas sp.
CTCTGATCGCCGTGCTTCCATGCCGACTGCATGTCGGCCATGGCCTTCGACAGGCTCTGCATCGGCTGAGCGCTTTCAACCGGAGTGCCGGCGCGCGGTCGAGCAGCTTCGGCCGGTGGCGGCAGGCGAGTGAACATCGCAAGCTGCGATTCCAGCGTTTCCAGCCCTTCGACCTGCTTGCCCTGCATCTCGGCCGTGCGGCGAAGCACCATGTCCGCGCCGTTGCCGACGTTCATCCCCTGGGCCTTGCCGGCGCTGATCGCCATTCGCGTGGTGGCGAGGAAGGATGCCGAAGGGGCGACGGGCAGGCCGTTGAACTGCTGACTGCGGACACCGTTGAACCCGGGTCGCGGCGACGGTCCTTCCGGAACCAGCGTCTCGAGCACCAGCTCGCCCGATTGTTCAAACGCATTTCTGACCTGGTTGTTGAACCAGTCCGACTTGCCGTCCAGGGCGTGGAAAGTGCCGAAGATGTAAACCGTGGTATCGGCATCGCGGACCACGAACATCGCGGGCTGAGCACTCTCGGCCGACGGCGCTTCGGGCGAGGCGGCGGCAAGAGCAGCAGCAGCAACCAGCAAGTTCATCATCCATCAGCCTCCATCGGGGCCGATCGGAGCTTTCAGGAACGCGATGCGCTGACGAGCCTCGGCAAATGCCGAGCTCCGCCCCCAACTCACGCGCATCAGACCCCCCAGCCCGATACCCGGCGATTATGGTCACCGAGACCTTAACAAAAGTCTAGCGCAAACCGCTGTTAAGTGAAAAATTGTCGTTGCAGATCAGCAACAAACGGCCGCCCGGCTATTGTACGCGGCGGACCTTATAGCCCTCGCGCTTCAGCAGATCGACAAGCGAGCCGTTGCCGGCGAGGTGCCCGGCACCGACGGCGACCATTACGGAGCCGGGAGACGCCATTCGCTTTCCGACCCAGCGGCTCCAGTTCGCGTTGCGCTGCTCGAGCAGGGTCTGCTTGAGCTCGGGCGAGGCGGCCAGATCGCGGTTGAACGACCTTCCGATCGCGTTGACGTCGCCACGCGCCCAGGCGGACAGCATCTGGCCGAAGTCGCCGCTCATGCTCTTATTGTCCTCGATCGCCCCTTCGAGCAGCTGACGCTGCGCCTGCTCCGGAAGCTTGTCGAAGAAGGCCAGCTGCTCCTTGTTGGTCTCGAGCTCCCCAATCGACTTTCCCTGGCTTGTGAAGGAGTTGCGGAGCACGGTCTCCACGCCTTCTCCGTTCTTCAGGCCCAGGTCGCGGAACTGGTTGCCAAGCAGGATGAAGGCTGCGGCCCAAGTCTCCATGCGATCCAGCGCCTGAGCGGGCAGGCCCGTCTTCTTCACCGCTACCGCGAGCGCCGCCCTTTTCTCCGGCGGAACGCGCTGCGCAAGCGGCGGTAGGTTCGGCGAGAAGGCGAGGCTGGCCAGCGCCGCCATCATCTCTTGCGGATTGTTCTCGTCGACGATGGTCTCGACGACCAGCTGTTGCGAACCGGCGACGGCTTGGTCGAACTTCGGCGTGCGCCATTTATAATTGGTCGGGAGGAGGTGGATCGTCCCGAACAGGTAAATCGTCGTGTCGGCGTCCGACACGGCCCAAAGCGCCGGATGCGCCGCGCGCGGGGCAGGAGCTGCCGCGGCGGCCGAGCCGATCGCCAGGATTCCAAGGGCCGCAACGATGCGACGCAGGACCGATTTCAATGCCATTTCCAAAGCTTTCGATGAGCTGTCTCGACATCTATGTAGGAATGGCAAGCTTAACGTCCACTTGCGCATCAACTCAGCGGACCGCTAGTCGCATTCCTGGTCGAAAAAGATCGCTTCGATCGGCTGCTCAAAGAGCCGCGCGATTCTGAAGGCGAGGGGAAGCGACGGGTCGTGCTTGCCGGTTTCGATGGCGTTGACGGCTTGCCGCGACACGTCGAGCTGAGAACCTAGTTCCGCCTGGCTCCAGCCGCGTTCGGCGCGGAGTACGCGTAACCTGTTTCGCATCAGAACGACCGAAGGCGCTTGATTTGCAGCGCCGCAAAGAAGGCCATCAGGCCGGCGTCGGTGACGAATGGCTCGATCCGGGCGAGGACGGTCTGCGGTGACTGCGCCAGCAGTTCGAGATCGCGGGCGACTCCGACCGCAATGCCGATCAAAACCGACAATACGAGCACGGCAATGAATGCCGCGGACGTTCCCGCGCCCCACAGAGAGGCGACGAACTCATCGCTGGTTCGAAGGCGATAGAGCTGAAAGATGGAGATTCCCAGTCCGACCGCGGGCAAGCCGAGTAGACCGAAGCGGAGCAGCATCCCGCCTGGCGCGGCCGGATGACCCGCGCCGAGAAACAGGCTCGCGATAAACCATACGATGAAGCTGACCGTGCCGATTGCGGCGTAGCGGAGGAAAGAGTCGACTTGAGATTGCCGACTTTGAGCATCAGGATCGAACATGGATCGCCTCGCAATGAGTAAGGTAGACGCGACATTGTATCAGGTTTGCATGACTGTCAAGTTAATCTGACACTTTGACAAGAATAGCTGACAGCTTGCGAGCTTGCCTGTCATGCGCCAAAGCCCGCGACCGTGGCTGAATCATCCGCCTTGAGCTTCCAGGACCTGATCCTGACGCTCCATCGCTATTGGGGCGAGCAGGGCTGCGTCATCCTGCAACCCTATGACATGGAGATGGGGGCGGGGACCTTCCATCCGGCCACGGTCCTTCGTTCCCTGGGGCCGGACCCGTGGAAAGCGGCCTACGTCCAGCCGTGCCGACGCCCGACTGACGGCCGCTACGGCGAAAACCCGAATCGGCTCGGTCACTATTACCAGTATCAGGTCGTGCTGAAGCCCAGCCCGGACGAGCTGCAGGACCTCTATCTCGGAAGCCTGGTCGAGATCGGAATCGACCCGCTCAGGCACGATATCCGCTTCGTCGAGGACGATTGGGAGAGCCCGACGCTGGGCGCCTGGGGCCTCGGCTGGGAAGTCTGGTGCGACGGCATGGAGGTGACGCAGTTCACCTACTTCCAGCAGGTCGGAGGCTTCGAATGCCGGCCGGTCACCGGCGAGCTCACCTACGGCCTCGAACGGCTCGCGATGTACATCCAGGGCGTCGACAATGTGTTCGATCTGAAGTTCAACAGCGCCGGCGTGACCTACGGCGAGGTGTTCCTCGAGAATGAGGTCGAGATGTCGACCTACAATTTCGAGGTGGCCGACACCGACGCCCTGTTCGACCTGTTCCGCAAAACCGCCGCGGAATGCGAACGCTGCCTCGAAGCCAAGCTGCCCATTCCGGCTTACGAACAGGCGATCAAAGCGAGCCACGTCTTCAACACCCTGCAGGCGAGGGGCGTGATCAGCGTCGCCGAGCGCCAGGCCTATATCGGACGGGTGCGCGACCTTGCGAAAGCGGCGTGCGGCGCGTGGATCGAAGCGAGGGGCCAAGTCGCCTGATGGCCGATTTCTTGCTCGAACTTCTGTCGGAGGAAATCCCGGCGCGAATGCAGGCGAAGGCGCGGAACGATCTTTCGCGCATGTTCGCTGAGGAGATGGAGAAGGCTGGCCTCTCCATCGGACGTGTCGAGGCATTTTCGACCCCTCGGCGGCTGGTGCTGATTGCCCGGGACGTGGCCGACCAGACCGAGGCGGCTCGTGAGGAGCTGAAGGGCCCGCGCGCGAACGCCCCGGCGCAGGCGCTGGAAGGCTTCCTTCGCAAGACAGGGCTCAGCCGTGACCAGATCGAAGAGCGGGGCGGCGTTTTCTACGCGGTGATCGAGCGGCAGGGCAGGGCCGCTGCGGACGTGATCGCCGGGGCGGTGCCGCGCATCGTCGCCGACTTCCCTTGGCCCAAGTCGATGCGCTGGGGCTCAGGCTCACTGCGTTGGGTGCGGCCGCTCCATGGGATCGTCGCAATCCTCGGTGAAGACATCGTGCCGATCGAGATTGACGGCATCACTTCGGGCGCGACGACGCTCGGCCACCGCTTCCATCATCCCGGTCCGATCACGGTCGGCGGCGCTCACGATTATGTCGAGAAGTTGCGCGCCTGCCACGTCATCGTCGACCAGGACGAACGCGAGCGTTTGATCCGCGAAGGTG
>CBHTSV010000185.1:0-5803 GCA_966095215.1 uncultured Sphingomonas sp.
GGCGGATCGGTCGAGGCGCTGATCCGTGAACTCCCCGGCGGACCTGAGGACCCGCGCTTCAAGAGCCGGCGTGATTCGGAAGCGCTGGTGCGCGATCCGTCCGGCCGCGGCTGGTGGGTGGCGTTCGAGAATCGCAACCAGCTCTGGGTCTACGACCAGGCCTTTGGGCGCGCACTGGGGCGGATCGACTTCGGAAAGAAACGCTGGCCGCGCAATCGCGGCATCGAGGGGCTGGCAAACGAAGGCGGTGCGCTCCTGCTTTACCCTGAGCGCGGCGACCAAGTGGTCGAGGTTCGTGGTTCGTCGCAGCGCACGATCCCGATCGAAAACCCGGCGGGCCGGATCTCCGACGCGGCGCGTCTTCCGTCGGGGGAGCTGCTTGTCGTGAACCGGCACCTGACCGCGCTGGGCGTCGCCAATTCGATCGCCCTTCTCCAGCGAACTCGCACAGGCTTCCGCTATCGCAACCGCATGCCGCTAAGCGTCTCGCCGCTCGATAACGCCGAGGCGCTCGCGCCCGAACGGCTGCCGGACGGGCGGATCAGGTTGTGGCTGATGACGGACGACAATTTCCAGCGCCCGATGCGGACGCTGCTGATTGCGCTCGACTGGCCGGTCAGGCGGCCTGCTCGATAGCCTTCTTGGCAATCTCGCGCTTGAGCTTGCGGGCTTTGGGCGAAAGCTTGTCGTCGCTCGTCTTCAGGAGCCAGTTGTCGAGGCCGCCGACATGCTCGACCGACCGCAGCCCGTGCGTCGAGACGCGCAGCTTGACGCTCTGGCCGAGAGCATCGGAGATCAAGGTCACGTTCTGCAGGTTCGGCAGGAACGTGCGCTTCGTCTTGTTATTCGCGTGGGATACGTTGTGTCCCACCTGCCGGCCCTTGCCGGTCAGCTCGCAAACCCGCGACATGGTCTCTATCCTGATTTTGATCGAGCGCGTGCGTGCGCCCGGAAAGCGTCGCCCGTTAGCCGGTCAACGCCGCCTCGTCAACGTTACGCCACCCGTAACGGCGGCAACCTGGCGGCAGCAATTGCGTTGTTGTTTTGTCACCGGTTTGGCAGGGCGGAGCAGGGCTCAGCTCGGGAGCTACGTCAATGCGCGCCGTCCTCCTCGTCCTCATCATCGCGATCGTCGCGATCATCCTTGCCGTCGCGACCGGCTTTCTTAACTTCAACCAGATACGCGGCGCGCAGGCTCCGCAGGTCTCGGCGACGAACAATGGAGTTGTTTCAAAGGGAGGACAGGCGCCGGCCTTCGACGTCGAGACCGGCTCGGTGAAGGTCGGGAGCAAGGACGCAACGGTGAAGGTGCCGACGCTGGAGGTTCGGCCGGCCCGCAACCAGGCGGCCGCGACTACCAACAATGCGATGTAGCTGACAGCGGCGGCTGCCTCGGCTAGCCGCGGCGCATGGCATTTCCGCTTCCGCTACCGATGCGCCGGGCACTTGAGCTCGCGGCCGATGCGGCGGCGGCCGGCGAGGTCCCGGTTGGCGCAGTCGTGACTCTCGGCGATGAAATTGTGGCGGAGACCCGCAACGCGATGCGGGGCTCGGTCGACCCGACGGCCCATGCCGAAATGGAAGCGCTCCGCGGCGCGGCGGCAAAGCTCGGCACGCCGCGGCTCGATGACTGTACCCTGTGGGTCACTCTCGAACCTTGCGCGATGTGCGCGGCGGCGATCTCGCTTGCGCGGGTCAAGGCGCTTCGATTCGGTGCCGAAGATCCAAAGGGGGGTGGAGTCGTACATGGCCCGCGCATCTTCGGGCAGCCCACATGTCACCACCGTCCGGATGTGCTCGGCGGGATCGGCGAGGCCGAGGCGGCCGAGCTGCTCCAGCGCTTTTTTGCCGAGCGCCGCTAGCCGCGGTACGGAACCAGGCGAATCTCGATCCGGCGGTTCCCGGCGCGCTGGGTCTCGGTGGTGTCGATGGGATAGAGCGGGGCCGTTTCGCCATAGCCCTTTGAAGCGATTCGCGCCTTTGCGACGCCATGGCCGCCGGGATAGCTGGCTACCGCAGCAGCACGCTTGCCGGATAGCGCCTGGTTCACCTGAGGGGTGCCCGTCGTGTCCGTGTGGGCGAGCACGTCGACGTACGTCTGGTTGCGCGTCTTCACTGTTCGGGCAATCTCGAGCAGCGTCGCATCGGTCTGCGCCTTCACTGCCGCGCTTCCTGGGTCAAAGGTGAACGCAGCAGGAATTCGGACCACGATGCTGTCGCCGACGCTCAGCACATCGAGACCGATGCCAGCCGTCTGACGCCGCAGCTCGCTTTGAAGGTTCGCCATGTAAGACGGCGCGGCGCTCGCGCTGAGAGGCCGGATCTTGGCGGACTTCATCTTCGCCGCGCGGGCCTTGTGGCCACCGATGACGTCACCGGAGAGATAAGGAGCGCCCAGACCCAAGGCGACGAAAGCCGCCGGCGGAACGACGACGGGAGGCGGGGGAGGCGGCGCGAAGACCTGGCACCCGGCGAGTGCGAAACAACCGAAAGCAATCGCTAGCGACGTGCGGCGAACGCGCATGGAACGGAACTCCCGAAAACGGAACGAGTGACTGAAACCGGTGCTTAGCAGCGATGGTTCCGCCTGTGAATCGAGCCGCCGCTTGTGAACCCCTGCCGCGCAAGGCTACACTCGCGGCGCACCGCCCATGAGCGACCATTTGCTTCCCATCCCCTGGCTCGACGTCCTGCTCATCCTCGCCCTGATCGCGCTCAACGGCGTGCTGGCGATGAGCGAGCTGGCGATCGTTTCATCGCGCGAGGCTCGACTGAAGGCCATGGCAAGGTCCGGCAGCCGGGGAGCGCAATGTGCGGTCGAGCTGGCTGCCGATCCGGGAAGGTTCCTTTCGACCGTCCAGAGCGGAATCACATTGATCGCCATCTTCGCGGGCGCATTCTCCGGGGCGACCCTTGGCGAGCCGCTGGCGCAGCGGGTGCAGCTTCTCGGTCTCGACCCGGAAACTGCCCATACGGTCGGCTTCGGCCTGGTGATCGTCCTGACCACCTACTTCTCCCTGGTCATCGGGGAAATCGTTCCCAAGCAGATCGCACTCCGCTCGCCGGAGCCGATTGCGGTCGTGATGTCGCGGCCCATGCGATCGCTCTCGAAGATCACCGCGCCGTTCGTCTGGCTGCTCGACCGCTCGAGCGCGCTGATCTTCAAGCTGCTGGGCCTCGACCGGGAATCCAAGAACCAGGTGACGGCCGAGGAGCTGCACCTCGTCGTCGCCGAGGCGCAGAGCGCCGGCGTTCTCGAGGAGGACGAGCGCGCGATGATCTCGGGCATCGTCAGGCTCGCCGACAGGCCGGTACGGGAAGTGATGACCCCGAGGACAGAAATCGCTTGGATCGACGTCAACGCATCGTCCGAGGAGGTTCGAGCCGCGCTTCTCTCGACGCCTCACAGCCGGATCCCAGTGGCCGACGGCTCGATCGAGAATATCGTCGGCGTGCTCCAGATCCGCGACGTCCTTGCGGAGGCGCTCGAAGGACGGCGAATCCATCTCAAGCGGCTCTGCCTGAAAGCGCCCGTCATTCCGGACCTGATGGACGCGATGGATGCGCTGACGGTGTTGCGCAGCGCGGATGTGCCGCTGGCGCTGGTCCACGACGAATATGGCCATCTCGACGGGATCGTGACTCCGGGCAGCATCCTCGCGGCGCTGGCCGGCACCTTTGCCCATGATGTCGAACAGGGGGAAGAGCCGCCGCTGGTCGAGAGGGAGGACGGCAGCTGGCTCGTCTCCGGCGCCGCCAATGCCGACCTGCTGGCGGACCGCCTCGGGGTACGGCTGCCCGAGGACCGCGATTACTCGACCGTGGCCGGCTTTGCCTTATCGGTGCTGAAGCATTTGCCCGAGACGGGCGAGACTTTCCGGCACGACGGCTGGAAGTTCGAGATCGTCGACATGGACGGACGCAAGATCGACAAGCTCATCGCAACGCGGCCGCGCAGGAAGGAGACGGAGGCTCGGGCTGAAGCCGTCGGCTAAGCGCTGAGCTTGCCGAACCTCTGCTCGTATCCGTCGATATCGCCGCGTGCGAGATAATCGGCCTGCTCGACGATACGGTCTCGCGTCAGCCGCCCGCTAAAGGCGCCGAGCTGCGCGTCGATCCGCTCGATCTCTGTCGGAGTTAGATGGGCGATTTGCTCGAAGCTTGTGAACCCGAAACCGTGCAGCGTATCGGCGAGCTTCGGACCCACTCCCTTGAGTAGGCAGAGATCGTCATGCGGCGCTTTCACGCCATCGAGCTCACGCCGCACCGGGGCCCGGATCAGCTCGCTGGCGACGTCGCTGACGGCCGCCGCTTGTTCTCCGGCGATTCCCCGGCCTTCCGGAAGCTTGGAATAGGCCATGTGTGGACGTGTCGGCACATTCTCGGTCAGCTCCACGCGCTGCCGCGGCCGCAACAGCAGGAAGGCCAAAACCAGCACGACCGCGATCGCGAGAAGGACGATGGGCCAATATTCGCGAATGAAATCCATCCGATCACCAGTTCCACTGTGCGTTGTACCGGCGGCGAAGCTCGACCAGATAAGCGAGCAGCAGGCCCAGAAGGAAGCCCGCCGCGGCGACTATACAGGCTTCCGCGACGAGGGGCAGGCCGCCATCCGCGCCGGACCAGCTGGCCCTGCTCACACCGGGCAGGCCGCTCATGATCCGCACCAGCTCGCTGCGCTGGAAATCGTCTGCCTGGCCAGAGAGCGCGAGGCGGCGAGTCAGGGGATCGTGATGCAGGCGGGCGGTCACCTGCGGGATCTCATTGTTGTTCAGCGTCGCGCGGGCGTTCCGCTCGACTTGACCGGCGAATCGATCGGCTGCGCCCAAGGGCCCGTGCCAGAGCGCCGCGATCGCCAGCGAGAGGAGCATGCCGATGGCGAGCGCCGTGTTTCGCTTCGAGCGACGGCGGAACGCGAGCAGACCGCAGATGGCGCCGACCAGCAATCCCGCCGTGAAGATCGGCCAGAAATAGGACCAGGCCGCGTTCATGCTCCCTCCCGGGCAAGCTCGCGCCAGCCGATGTCCCGGCGGTGGAATCCGTCGGCAAAGTCGATCTGGTCGACCGCGCGATAAGCGCGTGCCCTCGCATTGGCGAAGCTGTCGGCGACCGCGGTGACGGCGAGCACCCGGCCTCCCCTTGCGATAAGCGATCCGTCGCTGAGCGCCGTTCCCGCGTGAAAGACGGTCACGCCCTGGACCTGCTCCGCGGCCTCGAGCTCGCGGATGAGACCGCCGGCCGCCGGAGCGCCCGGATAGCCGCGAGCGGCGACGATCACGGTCATCGCGTGCTGGCCTGAAAGTTTCGGCGGATCGATCTCGGCCAGGCGTCCCGCCGCGACTGCGTACAGCAATTCAGCAAAGTCGCCCTCGATCAGCGGCATGATCGCCTCGCACTCGGGGTCTCCGAAGCGCACGTTATATTCGATGAGCTTCGGGCCATCCGCCGTCAGCATGAGCCCGGCGTAGAGGACCCCGCTGAACGGCGTTCCGGCTTCCGCCATCGCCCGCGCCGTCGGCAGGACGATCTCCTCCATGGCGCGCTGCTCAAGTTCGGGCGTGAGCACCGGCGCCGGAGCATAGGCACCCATTCCGCCGGTGTTCGGCCCGGTGTCCCCTTCGCCGACGCGCTTGTGGTCCTGCGCGGAGGCGAGGGGGACCGCAGTCGCTCCATCGACCAGAGCGAACAGGCTCGCTTCCTCCCCCGTCAGGAATTCTTCGATCACCAAAGGCGCGTCGCCGATCGCATCGATTGCTGCCTCGGCTTCTTCTCTGCTGGTCGCGACTGTCACGCCCTTGCC
>CBHTSV010000186.1:0-7406 GCA_966095215.1 uncultured Sphingomonas sp.
GCGCTGCATGCGATCGCCGAGGCGCAGAAGAGCGGCGGGACGGCGGCCTTCGTCGACGCCGAGCATGCGCTCGACCCCGTCTATGCGAAGAAGCTCGGCGTCGACATCGACGAGCTGATCGTGTCGCAGCCGGACACAGGCGAGCAGGCGCTCGAGATCGTGGACACGCTCGTGCGGTCGAACGCGGTCGATATCCTGGTCGTCGATTCGGTCGCGGCGCTGGTGCCGCGGGCCGAGATCGAGGGCGAGATGGGCGATCAGTTGCCGGGCCTCCAGGCGCGGCTGATGAGCCAGGCGCTGAGGAAGCTCACCGGATCGATCAGCCGGTCGCGCTGCATGGTGATCTTTATCAATCAGGTGCGGATGAAGATCGGCGTCATGTACGGCAATCCGGAGACGACGACCGGCGGCAATGCGCTGAAATTCTACGCCTCGGTGCGCCTCGACATCCGCCGCACCGGCCAGATCAAGGACCGCGATGACATCATCGGCAACACGACCCGGGTGAAGGTCGTCAAGAACAAGGTCGCTCCGCCGTTCAAGCAGGTCGAGTTCGACATCATGTATGGCGAAGGCGTGTCCAAGACCGGCGAGATCCTCGACCTCGGGGTCAAGGCCGGGTTGATCGAGAAGTCAGGTGCGTGGTTCAGCTACGACTCCGTGCGGATTGGGCAAGGCCGAGAGAACGCGAAGCTGTACCTCAAGGAAAATCCTGATGTCGCGCAGCGGATCGAGAATGCGATCCGTGGCCGCACCGAGGAAGTCGGCGAGGCGCTGATGGTCGGCGCCGGGCCGGAAGACGGCGAAGACGTCGCTGCCGAGTAAAGGATCGGAAGCTGGGCAGCTACGAGCTGCCCTGATTGAATGGCTCCCCAGCAAGGCTCCTCTTTCTCCGGGGAAGAGGAGCCTTCTTCTTAACCCAGGTCCTCGGGAATGCCGGGCGGCTCTTCATCGATCAGCTCGCCGGTATCGATTCGGATCGGCGCGAAAAGCCGTTGCGGTTCGGTAAGCACGACCGCGACGAGACCGAGCGCCGCACAAATCGCCGTGCCGACAATGAAAGGCGTCGGCGTCCCGTCGAACGATTGACCGATGAAAAAGCCGATGACGGATGCTCCGAGCGTTCCGATCACGCCCTGGACCGAGGAGGCCGTGCCGGCGATCGGCGCCATATGCTCCATCGCCAGCGTGCTGAGGTTCGACGAAGCGAAGGCGAAGCAGCACATGGTGAGCGCCTGGAGGACGACGAAGCTGACGAGCGTTTCGCCGCCGGAAAGCGCGAGCGCCGCGTGGATCCCGGTCACTATAACGAGCGCGACAGTGGCGGTGTGCCCGACGCGCCTTAGACCGTAGCGCTCAACGATTCGGCTGTTGGTCCAGGAAGCATAAGCCATTGGCGAGGCGATCGCGGCGAACACGAGTCCGATGAAGCGGCCTTCGTGAAAGGCGTCGAACACGATCTGCTGGATCGACGCGATGTAGGCCACCAGCGCCGAGAAGATGATGGTCAGCGCGATCGTGTAGCCGCGCGACTGCGGCTCTCGCACTGTCTGGACGATCGCGCCCATCATCTCGCGCGGATCGAGCGAGCGGCGATATTCGGGGTTCATGGTTTCCGGCAGCCGCCACCATGACCAGGCCAGCATAGTGACGGCGTAGGAGGCGAGCACCAGGAAGATCGCGCGCCAGGATGCAACCAGCAGGATCAGCTGGCCGATGTTCGGCGCGAGCACCGGCACCAGCATGAAAACCATGAAGACGAGGCTCATCACGCGAGCCATCGCTTCGGCTTCGAAAAGGTCGCGGACCATGGCCACGACAAGCACGCGGGTGACCGCGGCGGACGCGCCCATCGCCACGCGCCCGGCGATCAGCAGCGGGAAGCTGCCGGCGAAGGCGCAAAGCAGCCCGAAGAGGCCGTAAAGGATTATCCCGGCGGCGAGCACCGGCTTGCGCCCGAAGCGATCGGCAAGCGGACCCCAGAACAGCTGCGTCGAAGCGAAGCCCGCGAAATAAGCAACAACCACGAGCTGGCGGTGGTTTTCCTGTGTGACGTCGAGCGAGTGGCCGATTTCCGGAAGCGCCGGGACCATCGCATCGATCGCGAATGCGTTGAGCGCCATCAGTCCGGCGAGCATCGCCGTCATCTCGCGCGTGCCCGGCCGCTTCACGCCGTCCTGGAAAGCCGATTCGAACATCTGGGAGAACCCTGTCGGACCCTGCTGGCCGATTGCGCCCAAGCGTGCAACAGTGGTCCGGAGCATAAGGGGCCCTCCATGACGCATCCTCCGATCCCGCGACGCAGATTCATCCAGGGAGCCGGAGCGCTGGCGGCCGCGCTCACGATACCGATGAGCCGCGTGATGGCGCAGGCCGCGGTCGAGACCCCGTCCAGTCCGATCCCGCCTCCGATATCTGCTACGGAACGGATGCAGCGGTTGCGCAGGGCGCAGGAGCTGATGCGCGCCAGCGGAATCGGTTCCGTGCTCGTCGAATCCGGCCCGAGCCTCGATTACTATACCGGCGTCCAGTGGTGGCGGAGCGAGCGGCTGACGGCTGTCGTCATTCCCGCAGAAGGCGACCCGGTCATCGTCACTCCTTTCTTCGAGCGGCCGAGCATCCAGGAGATGCTCCTGGTCCCGGCGGAAATCCGCACCTGGCAGGAGGATGAGGAGCCGCTGAAGCTCGTCGCCGATTTTCTCCGCGAGCGCAGGGTGGCGAACCTTCCCGTGGGATTTGAGGAGACCGACCGCTTCTGGATCGAGGACCGACTGAAGCGTCAGCTCCCGGGAGTGCCGATCGTCAGCGCCAATCCGGTCGTTCGCGCACAGCGCATGATCAAGTCGCCCAGCGAGCTCTCCCTGATGCAGGCAGCCAACGAAATCATGCTCGCCTCGCTCCGCTTTGCCGGCGAGCGCACGCAGGTCGGCATGACACCGGCCGACATCGACGCCATGATTGCGGCGGCGCAGAAGAAGCTCGGCGGCGCCTATGACGGCGGCCTCGTGCTGATCGGCGAAGCATCGGCCTATCCGCACGGCAGCAAGAAGCCGCACGTCGTGCAGAGCGGCGACATCGTGCTGCTCGACTGCACCTGCTCGGTGCACGGCTATCAGGCCGACATTTCGCGGACCTATGTTGTCGGGCAGCCGTCGCCCGAACAGCGCAAGCTGTGGGACCAGGTGCATCGCGGCCAGCAGATCGCCATTGAGGCCGCGAAGGTTGGAGTGCCCGCGGGCAGCGTCGATGATGCCGTGCGCCGCGTCTATGAAAGCTGGGGCTTCGGTCCGCGCTACCGTCTACCCGGCCTGTCGCACCGCACCGGACACGGCATCGGCATGGAGGTGCACGAGCCCATCTACCTCGTGCACGGCGAGACGACGCCGCTGGCGCCGGGCATGTGCTTCTCGGACGAGCCGGGGCTCTACATTCCCGGCAAGTTCGGAGTGCGGCTCGAGGACTGCTGGCACTTGACCGAAAAGGGGCCCAAATTCGTCACGCAGCCGCCGCCGTGCATCGTTCAGCCATTGGGCGAAGCGGCTCCCCGGAAAGGAGAGCGAGCTTGACGACCGCCGCGGCGGTTCCGGAGTGGGCAACCACGAGCGGCGATATTTGGGCAAGGCGCTGGAGGGATACGGACGCGGCGCTGGAGGGCTTGTCGCCGCACTTGCTCGCCGCCATTGCGGCTGCAGCGCCGTCGGGTCCGTTCAAGGCGTTCGAGATCGGCTGCGGTCCAGGATCGACGACCATGGACGTCGCCGATGCATGCCCTGAGGCGGAGATTATCGCGTGCGACATCTCGGCCGCGCTTGCCGCTGTCGCCGAGCAACGCACGTCCGATCGGCGGAATGTCCATGTAGCGCTCGGCGACGCCGAGGATGTCGCCTCCAGCCAAGGTCCATTCGACCTATTCTTCTCTCGCCACGGAGTGATGTTCTTTCCCGATCCCGTTCGGGCTTTCCGGACCTTTCGGAACGTCGCGAACCCGGCCGGATCTCTCGTCTTCTCCTGTTTTCAGAGCTGGGACTCCAACCCCTGGGCTTCCCAGCTGGCCTGCGCCGCAGCGGGCAGGGTGCTGCCGCCGCCGGGCCGCGAGCCTAGCGGCTTTGCGTTTGCCGAGCCCGATTACGTTCTTGAAATCCTGTCTTCGTCAGGATGGCTGCATGCCGAGCCGCGAGCAGTCGCCTTTCGTTATTTCGCGGGAGAGGGTGACGACGCTGTGGAGAAGGCATCGTCCGTTCTGTCCGACATCGGCCCGGCATCCCGGATCACCCAGTCTCTGCCGGAGGAAGAGAGGAGCGCCGCGCGCGATCGGATGCGCGGCGTCATCGAGCAGCACTTCGATGGTGCGGCGGTCACCTTCCCCGCGGCCGCGTGGATCTGGCGAGCCAAAGCCTCCTAGAAGTGGTCGCGGATCTCGCCGGTCCGCGTCACATGCGACGGCGCATGCATCGGCTCGATGTCCGGCGACAGCTCGGGCCCGAGATCGCCTTCCCACCGGGCGACGACGCTCGACGCGACGGCATTGCCCACGACGTTGGTCGCTGATCGGCCCATGTCGAGGAAGTGATCGACCGCGAGGATCAGCAACAGCCCTGCCTCCGGAATGCGGAACATCGACATGGTCGCGGCGATCACGACGAGGCTGGCGCGTGGCACTCCGGCCATGCCCTTCGATGTCACCATCAGCACCAGCAGCATGGTGATTTCCTGGCCGATGGTGAGGTCGATTCCATAGGCCTGCGCGATGAAGATCGTCGCGAAGGTCATGTACATCATCGACCCGTCGAGATTGAAGGAATAGCCGAGCGGAAGGACGAAGCTGGCGATGCGCGGCGGCACTCCGAATCTCTCCAGTTCCTCCAAGGTGCGCGGGTAGGCGGCTTCCGATGACGCCGTCGAGAAGGCGAGCACGACAGGGTCGCGGATGTAGCGGACGAGATGGCGCGTCCTTGGGCCGACGATCACGAAGCAGACGCCGATCAGCAACGCCCACAGGATGGCCAGCCCGAGATAGAAGCTGGCGACGAACTTGCCCAGGGTCGCGACGATCTGCGGTCCGCGCTCCGCGAGCGCGCTGGTCACCGCCGTGAACACCGCGAGGGGGGCGAAGCGCATCACATAGTTGGTGACCTGGAGCATCACCCGGACGAGCGCCTCGACCCCGTGGACGATCGGCTTGCCGCGCTCGCCGATCGATGTCAGCGCAACCCCGAAGAAGACGGAGAAGACCACGATCGGAAGGATTTCGTTGCCGCTCATCGCTTCGAAGATCGACTGCGGGACAACGTGCGTGACGAAATCCTTGAGGTTGAAGCCTGCCGTTTCAACGCCGCTGCTGGCGGTCGCCGGCGGAATCGGAAGGTTGAGTCCGACGCCGGGGTGCAGCAGGCTGACGAGGATCAGGCCCAGCGTCAGGGAAACGAGGCTCGCGCCGATGAACCAGCCGAGGGACCGCACTCCGACGCGACCTAGGGCGGCAATGTCGCCCATGTGCGCGATGCCCGCGACCAGGGTCGAGAAAACGAGCGGGGCGATGATCATCTTGATCAGCCGCAGGAAGAGCGCGGTGACGATGCTGAGATAGTCCGCGATGGACTTCAGCCGCTCGGCGCTGGCCGGAGTGCCGTCGTCGATCGCGGCATTGATGGCCCAGCCGGCGATTACGCCGAGGAGGAGCGCCAGGAGAATATACCGCGTCAATCGCTTCGCCATATCTACTCCGTCCTCGTCTCCACCCTGCGGCGACCCAAGCCGCTGGGTTGCACCGCGTCAAGCTTCACAGGGTCAAACGGCGCGGCTAGCGCGAGGGCATGACCGATGACCCAAGCTTCTGGGAGACGCTCGATCCGCGCTACCGGGTGATCCTGTGCGACGTGTGGGGCGTCATCCACAACGGCAAGCAGATTTACCCGGGCGCAGACCGGCGCCTTGTGCGCTGGCGGGAGGAAGGCCGCTGCGTCGTCCTGGTCACCAACGCGCCGCGGCCGGCAGCCTCGGTGGAACGCTCTCTCGCTCGACTGGGGCTCCCCCGCGAAGCTTGGGACGCCGTCGCATCGAGCGGGGAAGCAGGCGTTGCCGCGCTGGCTGAGCTGGGTCGTCCAGTGGGCTTTCTCGGCACGGCACCCGACCTGGCGGACTTCGAAGGGAGGGGCATCCGGATTGCCGAGGATGGGAATTGGACGGACCTCATCTGCACCGGTTTCGAGGAGCACAGGTGGGAGATCGAGGATTATGCGGCCGACCTTGAACGCTGGGCTGCGCGCGGTGTTACGATGCACTGCCTGAATCCCGATCGCGTGGTGGTTTACGGTTCGCGGCACATCCCCTGCGCGGGAGCGATCGCCGATGTTTATGAGGCGATTGGGGGCAAGGTGATCTGGTACGGGAAGCCGTACCGGGCGATCTACGAACATGCGTTGCGGCTGGCGGGCGATCCGGCGCGGGAGGAGGTGCTGGCGGTCGGCGATGGACTTCAGACCGACGTGCTGGGCGCAGCGAGAATGGGCTTCGACGCCGTGTTCGTGAGGGGCGGGATTCACGCGGGCGAGCCTTTCCCCGAGGATTTCGGACAACGGCATGAGTTAGGCGACTGGCGTCCGATAGCCGTGGTCGAATCGCTGCGGTAAGCCTTAGCCATGGACGTTCACTTCGGAGGGCCCGACAAGCCGGCGCGCGCGCTCCGGAACCTGCTCGAGAGCCGGGTCGATGCCGTGCCCGCGGGCGGGTCGATCGACTGGACGACCTATTATTTTCGTGATGAGGCGCTCGCGGAGGCGCTGGTGCGGGCGCACGGACGCGGGGTGAACGTACGCGTCCGCGTCGAAGGCCTTCCGCGACACCGGGGCGCGAACGATCGGGTCATCGAGATCTTGAAGCGTGGAATCGGCGGCGGTCTCCGGGTCGAGAAGCGCCTGTTCGGTGCATCGCACCTTCACACGAAGCTCTATTGCTTCAGCGGGCCGCAGCCACGGGCGCTGGTCGGCTCGTTCAATCCGTCCGGTAACGACCCGGAGGACGCGGCAGTCGTCGCCGACATCGGCGATCAGGACCGCGGGCATAATCTGCTGGTGGAGATCGATGACCCGAAGCTGGTGGAGGCCCTGACGGCTGGCTCGAGCGTCGATCTGGGCAGCGAACAGACCTTCTTTTTCCCGCGGCTCGGCGGCAATCCGCTCGATCGGCGTCTGTCGGAGCTTGGGGAAAGGGCGAAGCTGCGCATCGCTGCATCGCATTTGAGCGACGGCCGCACCGGTCAATTGCTCATCCGGCTGGTCGAGCGTGGCGGCAGCGTCGAGGTGCTGACTCACCACACGCTTCGCCGGAGCCCGGAGCCGGTCGTGCAGTTCCTTCGCTCGGGCGGAGTGCGGACGTATCGCTACGAACATCCGAAAGAGCTGCCGATG
>CBHTSV010000187.1:0-6006 GCA_966095215.1 uncultured Sphingomonas sp.
CGTCGCCGCGAATTGCTTCGGCCTCTTCTTCGCTCAACCGGTAGCGCGACAGCACGCCCTCCCGATCGGCAATGAACGCGTCTTGCACGTCGGAATCGCGGTTCAATTCATAGATCAGTTTCTGCAATGAGTAGAGCGTCATGGATCCGCCGAATCTGCTTGCGACGAAGGAAGTTAACAGGTTAAGCATTTTATCTCATTCACGCGTCGGAGAGAAGTGATGATCGCGAGATGGATGGCCTCGGCGGCTGCGGTCATGCTGCTGGCGGGCGCTGCAACGGCGGCAGATGTCCCGACGGACCCGCTCGACGCGCTCACCGCCGATGAGATCAACCGGACGGTAGCCATCCTCACCGCCGCCAGGCAGGTCGACAGCGAGACTCGGTACCCGACCATCACGCTTCTCGAGGCCCCGAAGGCCGAGGTGCTGAAATGGTCTCCCGGCCGGCCGTTCCAGCGGCGGGCGCGCGCCGATTACCTGCGCGGCGACCGCTTGTTCGAAGCGGACGTCAATCTTACGACCGGCAAAGTCGATTCAGTGGCCGAGGTGAAGGACCGCCAGTCGGCGATCCTGTTCGAGGAGTTCCTGGGAGCGAGCGAGGTCGTGAAGAAGGATGCCCGCTGGCGCGCCGCAATGCGCAAGCGCGGCTTCACGAGCTTCGACAACATCATCTGCGCACCTCTCACGGTCGGACCGGTCATCGACCCGCGCTACCGCGGACTCCGCCTGCTCAAGGTCCCGTGCTTCGACAAGGCCGGCGCAGTGAACAACGTATACGGCCGTCCGATCGAGGGGCTGCTCGCCATCGTCGACGTGCGCAAAGGAGCGGTGGTCGACGTCATTGATGAGGGCGTGGTGCCGATCCCGAAGGCCGTGCCATCCGAAGCCTACGATCCCGCGACCAGCACTCGAAAGCCGCCAAAGCCGGTGCAGATCGTCTCCCCGCAGGGGCCGAACTTCACTCTCGCCGGCTCGCAAGTCAGCTGGGATAAATGGAATTTCCATCTCCGCGTCGACAAAAGGCTGGGCCCCGTCATCTCCCGCGTTCGCTACGTGGACGGCAACGAGGCGCGGCAGGTGGCGTACCAGATCAGCACGGCCGAGATGTTCGTGCCCTATATGGATCCCTCGCAGACCTGGGCGTATCGCGCCTACATGGACATAGGCGAGTACGGGTTCGGCGCCTTGTCCTCGCCGCTGAAACCGGGTTCGGACTGCCCCGTCGACGCCAGATTCCTCGACGCGGTGATTTCCGACGATCACGGCAAGCCGCTGACGCTCAAGAATGTCGTTTGCATCTTCGAGCGCGATTCCGGCCAGCCATTGTGGCGGCACTATGAGTTCTTCACCGAATCACACGAGAGCCGTCCCGACGTCGAGCTCGTGGTGCGGATGGCTCCCGAAGTCGGCAACTATGATTATCTGCTCGATTACGCCTTCAACCGGAGCGGCGAGATCGAGGTTCGCGTCGGCGCGTACGGGATTATAGCGACCAAGGGAGTCGCCGCCAGGAACATGGGCGACGCGAGCGCCCAGGAAGACACACGGTACGGCACGCTCGTCGCCCCGAACCTGGTGGGGGTCAATCACGACCACTTCATGAGCTTCCGCGTAGACCTCGATGTCGATGGGCCGGACAATCGGCTGGTTGCCGACAAGTACGCGAAGCGGAAACTCACCGGGAATCCGCTTCGTCGGAACCTCTGGCAGGTAGAGCGCTCGGCTGTCGGCACTGAAGGCGCACTCGATGCCATGCACGAGCCGGTCGGATATCGCGTCGAGAGCGGCAGCCGGCGGAATGGCATGGGCAATCCGACCAGTTACCAGCTGATGCCCGGGCATTCCGATCTCTCGATCCTCGACCCCGACGAGCCGCAGCAGCAACGCGCGTCCTTTTCGGGCGCCGGCTTGTGGGTGACCCGGTACAATCCGGACGAGACCTTTGCGGCGGGCGTCTACCCGAACCAGAACCGCAACGTGGAGGGACTGCCGCGCTTCATTGCCGATCGCCAGTCGATCGCGGATCAGGATCTCGTCCTTTGGTATACCGTCGGGTTCCGGCACCAGACGCGATCGGAGGATTGGCCGGTCATGCCGCAGCTGTGGCACTCGTTCAAACTGCGCCCCTTCAATTTCTTCGATCGCAATCCCGGACTGGACGTGCCGCCAGCGCCGGCGGCAGCGGCAAGCCCGCGATGACCTGCGCCGAAAACCTTCACCCGGCCCTGGCCGGATAAGTCCGCTTCGGAGTGAAGCTTAAAAGGTCCAACACCCTGATCTGGTTGACTTCCGTGGTCATGAGCAGGAGCAACACCCGACGCAACGCGAGGCCTCGCGAGCTTCGCCGCCGCGTGATGTTGCCGGCCCGCATGCGTACGTCGCGCGGCTGGAGCGACGCGTGCATCCTCAACCTCTCGTCTCGCGGGTTGATGGTCCACGCGAGCCTGTCCGCTCTCAGAGACGGCGCAGTCGAGCTATGGCACGGCGATCACACCATCGCTGCGCGCGTTGTCTGGCGGCGCGGCACCAAGGCCGGCCTTCAGGCGGACGACGCCATTCCGGTCGAGGAGATGCTGAGCGTCAGCGAGACGCGGTTGCTTGAGGCGCTTGGGCCGCCCCGAGCCGAGCGGCGGAAGCGTCCGAGGACCCATGACGACAGCCGCGTTCGGGCGCGGCTACTCGAGTTCGCGAGCATTGCCATGATCGCGGGGGCGCTGGTTCTTGGTTTCTCCTTCTGGGTGGGCGAGGCGCTGGCCCAGCCGCTCGCCAACATTCGAACAGCGCTCGGCGGCTGACGCTCAGGCGGCGGCTTCGGCTTCCGCAAGGAAGACCGCGAGCTCGTCGCAGCCTCCGATGCGGAGGCCGTCGATGAACACTTGCGGAGTGCTGTCGACCCCCAGGCCGGCCATGAAGGCTTCCGTTTCCATGCGTGTCGAGAGGATATGCTCCTCGATGGCGAACGCCGCCTGCTCGAGCATCTGCCGCGCCCGCATCCCAAGGGGGCATACATCATCCGGAAGCACCATCCGGTACAGGGTGGCATTACGCGTCACCATTTCGATCCTCGTGAACTCGCCGGGTGCGAATGCGCCTCCCATGCCGAAAGTTGCTTCACTCGCGACGGAGCCGCTTTATTGGCGGACGAGCCGATTACGGGGAGGATAAGTGAACCCGCTCTACGAACAGATGAAGACCAGCGTCTTCGAGCGCATGTCGGCGCTGGCCGCGAAGCACGGGGCGGTGAACCTGGGGCAGGGCTTCCCCGATTTCGGCTGGCCTGAGGAGATATTGGACGCCGCGGCGCGGGCGCTGAAGGAGGGCTCGAACCAGTATCCGCCGTCGCGGGGCCTGCCGCAGCTCAGGGAAGCGGTCGCCGGTCATTACAACCGGCACCATGGCCTTCAGCAGACCGCCGAGCAGATATGCGTGACGAGCGGCGCGACGGAAGCTCTGGGTGCGGCGATCCTGGCGACGGTCGAGCCCGGCGACGAAGTCGTCATCTTCACCCCGGCCTATGACAGCTATGCGCCGATGATCCGGCGGGCCGGCGGGATTCCGTGCGAGGTCGCGCTTCAGCCGCCTGAGTGGCATATCGAACGCGGCACGCTGGAAGCGGCGATCGGTCCGAAGACGCGCGCCATCCTGTTCAACAATCCGCACAATCCGGCCGGGCGGCTGTTCGATGCCGCCGATCTGGAGGCGATCGCAGCCGTCGCTCGCGAGCATGATCTCATCGTGATCAGCGACGAGGTGTGGGAGCATATCACCCTGAACGGGCAGCGCTTCACGCCTCTGGCGTCCCTTCCCGGAATGGCCGAGCGGACGATCAAAATCGGCTCCGCGGGCAAGATCTTCTCGCTGACGGGCTGGAAGGTCGGCTGGATGGTCGCCGCGCCGGAACTGGCGAGCGTGGTCGCGCGGGCGCACCAATTCCTGACTTTCTCGACCGCACCGAACCTGCAGGCTGCCGTGGCGTACGGCCTCAGCGAAGGCGACGAATGGATAGACCCGATGCGGCAGCGCTTCGCCCGGGCGCGCGACCGGATGACGCAGGGACTGCGCGAGGTCGGCTATCATGTGCTCGATTCGGCCTCGACCTACTTCCTGTGCGTGGACCTCGCGGCCTCGGGCATTGGGCACGACGACGAGAGCTTCGCAATCGCTGCGGTTGAGAAAGCGGGTGTCGCGGTGGTCCCGCTGTCGGCTTTTGCCGAGAAGGATCCGCCGAGGCACCTCGTGCGCCTTTGCTTCGGCAAGAAGGACGAGACCATCGACGCCGGTGTGGCGGCCATGGCTAAAGCCAAGGAGATGCTCTCATGAGCCCCGCGGACGAAAGCGCCGAGCTGCTGCGGCAATTCGGCATCGAGAGCTCGGGCGAGCTGGTGAGCCGGTCGCCGATCGATGGAGCGGAGATTGGGCGAGTGGTGCCCGGCGATCCCGGCAAGGCCGCAGCTTTGGCGCAGCAGGCGTTCCTTCAATGGCGCAACATTCCGGCGCCGCGACGGGGCGAGCTGGTGCGCCTGCTCGGCGACGAATTGCGGGCCGCGAAGGAGCCTTTGGCGCGCCTGATCACGCTCGAGAACGGCAAGATCATCCAGGAAAGCATCGGCGAGGTGCAGGAGATGATCGACATCTGCGACTTCGCAGTCGGGCTCTCGCGCCAACTTTACGGCCTGACCATCGCCAGCGAGCGGCCCGACCACCGGATGATGGAGCAGTGGCATCCGCTCGGCCCTGTGCTGGTGATCAGTGCGTTCAATTTCCCCGTCGCCGTTTGGGCGTGGAATGCCGCGCTCGCGCTGGTCTGCGGCAATGCGGTGATCTGGAAGCCGAGCGAGAAGACGCCGCTCTGCGCGGAAGCGGTGATGGTGCTCGTCAGACGCGCGTTGGCGAAGTTCGGCGACGCGCCGGAGGACCTCGTGCAGCTGGTTCAGGGCGAGCGGGATGTCGGCGAGGCGCTGGTCGACGATCCGCGCATCGCGCTGGTCTCGGCGACCGGCTCGACAGCGATGGGCCGTGCGGTCGGGCCAAGGGTCGCACAGAGGTTTGGCCGAGTTCTGCTCGAGCTAGGCGGTAATAATGCGACCATCGTCTGCCCTTCGGCGGACCTGGAGCTTGCCACGCGGGCCATTCTCTTTTCGGCGGCGGGCACGGCGGGGCAGCGCTGCACCACGCTCCGGCGGCTGATCGTGCATGAGAGCATCGCGGATGAGCTTGTCGCGCGCGTCCGCAAGCTCTTCGCTTCGGTGAAAGTCGGCGATCCCCGGGAGCCGGACACTTTGGTGGGTCCGCTGATCGACGAGGCAGCATTCAACGGGATGAAGGCAGTCCTGGACGACGTCGAGTGCGTCGACGCGGTCCCGGGCGGCTTCTACGTCCGGCCGGCGATTGTCGAGGCCGGCAAGCAGGAAGGGACGGTCCTCAAGGAGACTTTTGCGCCGATCATGTACGTCTTGCGTTATCGCGATTTCGACGAGGCGATTGCGCTCAATAATGAGGTTCCGCAGGGACTTAGCTCTTCTATCTTCACCAACGATCTCAAGGAAGCGGAGCGGTTTGTCTCAGCTGCCGGCTCCGACTGCGGCATCGCAAACGTGAACATCGGTCCCTCGGGAGCCGAGATCGGAGGTGCCTTCGGCGGCGAGAAGGAGACGGGCGGCGGGCGCGAGAGCGGATCGGACAGCTGGCGCGCCTACATGCGGCGGCAGACGAACACGATCAATTACGGCAGCGAATTACCGCTCGCTCAAGGCATCCGATTCGACGTCGCTCCATAGGGCGAGCTTCTGTTCGCTGAGGAGGTCCGGCCAGCGGCAACGGAATTCCTTCTTCCACGCGAAAAGCTTGTCCGGCTCCAGCGGCGGAGAGATGAGATAGCCCTGCACGAGGTCGCAGCCGAGCTCGCTCGCGACGCGAAGCTGCTCGACAGTCTCGACGCCCTCCGCCGTCGCGGTGAGGCCGAGGCCGTGTGCGAGCTCGGTGATCGACTGGATGATCAGCCGGCA
>CBHTSV010000188.1:0-7882 GCA_966095215.1 uncultured Sphingomonas sp.
CGGCCTCGTTCATGCGCTGCTCGAGCGCTCCGATGCGCTGCTCTTCGTCGCTGCGGACCTTTGCGAGGTCCGCTTGCAGCGTCTGCAGCGCATGCCCGTTCTCCTCCGACTGGCGCAGGATGTCGGCCATCTGCCGCTCGAGCGCGTCGAGCCGCTGGTCGAGCGTCGCGACCGACGACTGAGTAGCGGCGGGTTCGTCGGAGAAGCCGGCGGTATCGGCCGGACGCCCCTTGGGAAAAACCTGCCGCTGCATTTGCTGGACCTGGCGTTCGAGCCGGTCGATGCGCTGCTCGGGAGTGACCTGCTGGCGTTGCGCGACCGCGGACGAAGCCGGAACGAGCGCCAGTGCGGCAAGCGCCGCAACGGCGGTGGCAGGAGGCAGAATCTTCACTGAATATTTCCCCACGCTTCTGGAATGACGCGACTGTGCCCTGGCGCGGCTTAGCCGCCGATGAATCCTATTCGCCCGTCGTGTTCGTCCCCGGCGGAGGCGGCGTCTGAGCCGGCGGCGGAGCCGGGGCAGTCGCCGCTGGAGCGGCCGTCCGCGGACGATCCGCTCTCCGTCGGACTGACGAAGGTGGCGCGGCTCCACTCGGCAACGGAGCAGGAGCAGCCGCCGCAGGCTGTCCCGCGCGCAGCAGGTCAGCGGGAAGCAGGCTCACGTCGCGCACCGTCGTCGAAGGCGGACCCACAGGAGGTACAACCGTATTGCCGACGGTGATCCTGAGCGCTTCGGCCTTGCCCGTTTTCAGCAGCGGCGCAGCGGCGGTGGGCGGCACGGTGAAAGTCTGCCCCGGCTGCAAGATTCCCGAGAAGAGCGTCGCTCCGCCCTTCTCGCTGACTTGCACCCAGACCGCGTCGGTGGCGGACAGCACCACCGGGCCCTGTGCTGTCGGTGCAGGCGCCTGTGCGACCGGTCGCCGCGCGGGCTGGGGAACCTGGGCGGAAGGAGTCGCGGTGTTGGTTTCGTCGGACTCGCTGAGCGACCGCTCGTTGAGCCAGGTCATCAGCACGATCAGCAGGATGACCGCGCCGATCGCTCCGAAGACCAGACCTTTCGGCATGGTGCGCGCCGGATCGGCCGGTTCGAACACCTCGGCCATTTGCGGGGAGGGCCGCACGCCGCCCATTTCCTCCTTGAGCTGCTCGCCTATGTCGGCCCGGTCGAGGCCCACCGCGCTGGCGTAGCTCTTGGCGAACCCCATCGTGTAGGTCGGCGCAGGAAGCTTGTCCCACTCGGCCGTTTCGAGGCTTTCGAGATGACGCTGCGGAATCCTCGTCTGGGCGGCAATGTCCTCCAGGCTCAGGCCTTTTTCCTCGCGGGCCGCGCGAAGCCGCTCTCCGACCGTCGGGACGTCAGTTTCGACCGCTTCCACGTCGTCCATCACGCCGCCTTTATCTCCCCGGGATCGATGCCCTTGTTTGAAGGCTGTAGCGGGAGTGTCAACCGATAGTGACCGAGTGGCGCCGCGCCCACTCGCTCAGCGCCTTGCGCCTGTCCCTGGGCGGGCGGGCGAGCATCTGGTCGAGCCGCGCGCGCACCGCCGCCGCGTCGAGCGAACGGATCATGGCCTTGACCGGGCCGACTCCCGCCGGAGTGATCGAGAAGGCGTCCGCGCCGATACCGATCAGCGCCATCGCCTCGAGCGGCCTGCCACCCATCTCGCCGCATATGCGGGCTGGCACGCCAGCCGCTCGCGCCTGGTCCAGAAGGCGTTTCAGGAAGCGCAGGATGGCTGGGCTCAGCCAGTCGTAGCGCTGCGCCAGGCGCGGGTCGGAGCGGTCCGCGGCGAACAGGAATTGCGTGAGGTCGTTCGTGCCGATCGAGATGAAATCGACGCGCGGCAGCAGCTGGTCGAGCATTTCGGCGAGGCTCGGGACCTCGACCATCGCGCCGAACTCGATCTTGGTCGGAAGCTTCCGGTGCCCCTTGCGCGCCCATTCGACCTGCTCCTCGAAGAGAGCGCGGGCCTCTTCATATTCCCAGGGCTCCGAGACCATCGGAAACATGACTCGAAGCACCTTGCCGGCCGACGCTTCAACGAGGGCCCGCGCCTGCGCCTTCATCAATGCAGAGCGCTCGAGCGAGAGCCTGAGCGCCCGCCAGCCCATCGACGCATTCTCCGCCTCGTCGTGGACGTCGGCGAGATAGGGCAACGCCTGGTCGCCGCCGATGTCGACCGTGCGGAAAACGACCGGGCGGTTGCGGGCCGCTTCCAGCACCTTCGTGTAGAGACGCAGCTGACGGTCGCGCCCGGGCAGGGTGGCCGAAACGAGGAACTGGAACTCGGTCCGGAAGAGGCCGATGCCGTCCGCGCCGGTCATTGCGAGCGCCGCTGCGTCCTCGGCGAGGCCGGCATTGACCATGACGCTGACCTTCACGCCATCCTTCGTTTGTGCGGGAAGGTTGCGCACCGCAGCGAATTCCGCCCGGCGCTTCTGGCTCAGGCTCATCCGATGCTCGAAACCGGTGAGCAGCTGCCGGTTCGGGCGGATGATGATGCTGCCGTTGTCGCCGTCGACGAGGATCGTCTCGCCTTCCTCGACGCTGTGGCGGATGTCCTGCAGACGCCCGATCACGGGCACTCCGATCGCGCGGGCGACGATCGTCATGTGCGAAGTCAGGGAGCCTTCCTCGAGCAGCACGGCCTTCAGGCGCCTGCGGTCATATTCGAGCAGGTCCCCGGGGCCGAGGTTCCGCGCGATGAGAACCGTGTCGCGCGCGAGACCGCTTTGAGCTGCAGTTCCGGCGCGGCCCGAGACGATGCGCAGCAGCCTGTCGGAAAGCTCCTCGAGATCGTGCATCCGCTCCTGCAGCAGCGGATCGTCGATCTCCTGCATCCGCGCGCGGGTGCGTTGCTGCACCCGCTCGATCGCCGCCTCGGCGGTAAGGCCGCTGTCGATGGCTTCGTTGATCCGCCTCGACCAGCCCTCGTCGTAGGCGAACATGCGATAGGTCTCGAGGATCTCCTCATGCTCCCCCGTCGCGCCGAACTCGGCCTCGCGAGTGATGTTGTCGATCTGCTCGCGCATCTTGCGGAAGGCGCCGTAGACCCGGGCGCGCTCGGCCTCGATATCCTCCGCGACGGTGTGCTCGACGACGATGCGCGGCTCGTGAAACACGGCCTCGCCTTTGGCCATTCCGGCGACGAGCTTGAGGCCGGAGAGCCGCAGGGGTCCCGCGCTGCGCAGCCGCCCGCGCCGCGCTCCGTCGACCAGCCGGGCGCCCGCGATCATTTCCGAAAGCACCATCGCGACGGTTTGCAGCGCCTCTATCTCTACATTCTCGTAGCCGCGCGGCTCGGCGTGCTGGACCGCGAGGACTCCGATCGGGCTTTCGAGGCGCACGATCGGCACGCCCGCGAAGCTGTGGAAGCGCTCCTCGCCCGTTTCCGGCCGGTAGATGAAGGCGGGATGCTGCGCGGCCTCGGCCAGGTTCAGGATGCGACCCTCGGCAGCGATCGTGCCGACCAGGCCCTCGCCCATCCTCAGCTTCGTGACATGAACGGCTTCCTTCCGAAGGCCGTGGGTCGCGAAAAGCTCCAGCACATTGTCGCGCAGCAGGTAAATCGAGCAGACGTCGCTCCCCATTGCCTCGGCGATCAGGTCGACGACATGATCCAGCTTCGACTGCGCCGAGCCGCGCTTCGCCATGATGGCGTGGAGACCCGTCAGGATCTCTCGGGCGGAGGCAGCGGCGGAACTGGCCATGCCGCTCCGGCTATCAGATGCGCCAAGGCCATGTCACGCCTCAGAAAACATTACGAGAAGTTCACGTGACTTTCCCTCGTGCAAGAGTTTCTGAGAACCTCCCTTTCTTGAAGAACGAGGAGCACAGACATGAAACTTCTTGCATCCCTTGCCGCGATTGCTCTGTTGGCTTCGCCGGCAGTCGCCGCGCAGACGAAGGCCAAGACCACAACGACGAAGGTTACTGCACCGTCCGGTGAGAGCGCGACGACGACGACGACCACGAAGACAACGCTCCATAAAGCCAAGACCCACAAGAAGACGCATCATGCGGCCAAGAAGCCGATGAAGAAGTCCGCGCCAAAGAAGACAGCTGCCAAGACTTCGACCAAGACCGCCACGACCAAGAAGAGCTAATCCAGGCCTTGGCCCCCGCCCGTTAAGACTCCCCTCCGCGCGGGGGCCATCCTGTCAGGCTGCGTAAGTGGTCCGCCCGCCCGCGACGGTGCGGACGACCTGAATATCCTTCAGCTTGCCCGGTTCGGCGGTGTGCGGATCGTCAGCAAGGACGACGAAGTCCGCCAGCTTGCCCGCCGCGATGGAGCCCTTGAGATGCTCCTCGTGCGAATTGTAGGCGCCGTTCCAGGTAAAGACCCTCAGCGCGTCGTCGATGCCGATGCGCTGGTTGGCGCCCCAGGTCTCGCCGTTCCACCCGGTGCGCGTCACCATCCCCTGCATCCCCATCAGCGGTGCGAAGGGGCCGGGCGGGAAGTCTGAACCCCCGGCCACGCGAATGCCGGCATCCAGATAGGAGCGGTACGGCATCATGTGGCGCATCAGCGCCTCGCCGTAGAACTTGAACTTGTCCGGATTGTAATAAGCGTAGCTGGTGAAGGGCGCAGGCACCGCGTCTACCGCCTTCATGCGCGCGATCAGCGCATCGTCGGCGAGCGTCGCATGCGTGAACTTCGGCCGCACGTCGCGTCTCGGGAACAGCCGCTGCGCGCGTTCGAGCGACTTCAGGTACATGTCGATCGCAACGTCGCCGTTGGTGTGGCAGTTGGGCTGGATGCCGGCGCGCCAAACGCGCTCCACCCATGCGTCGAGGTCCGCCTGGGTGGTGGTGACGTTGCCGTGATAGGGTGGGACCCGGTCGGGATAGCCGGCGCGGATCGTCATCGTCCGTTCGGAGAAGGACCCGTCGACAATATGCTCCGAGGTCGCGCCGATGCGTATCCACTCGTCGCCGAAGCCGGTGCGCCAGCCGTTCGCGATCATCGCCTCGATCATCGGCTGGTCGGGCTCGTAGCTGACTCGGTGAACGAGCTCGCCGTCTGCCCGCACCTGCAGCAAGGCCGAGAAATTGCCGCCCTCGTGGTGGGCGGTGGTTAGCCCGAAGCGAGCGAACTGCTTCGAGATATGAGCAAGACCCGCCTTCGCGCGGGCGAACTTCTCGGCATCGCTGAATTGAGGTCGTTTTCCGACTTTCGCGAAGACGTCCTGGGCAGTGTCGGTGACGCGCCCGCTGAGCTCGCCGGAGGAGTCGCGATCGAAAGTGCCGCCGAACGGTTGGGGCGTGTTCTTTGTGACGCGCGCCAGCTGGAACGCCTTCGAATTGTAGAAGGAGGTATGGCCGCCGCGGTGATAGACCGCGACCGGATGGTCGGCCGAAACGCGGTCGAGGTCGGCGCGAGTGATCAGCCGCCCGTCCTTCACCTTCGTGTCGTCGTAGAAGTAGCCCTCGACCCATTGTCCCGGCGGAGTCTTGGCGGCGCGCTCGCGGAGCTTGGCGACGATCGAGTCGATGGTCACGAACTCGACCTCGAACGGATTTCCGACGAGGACCTCGTAAAGGAGCGTCTCGCCGTCGGCGTGCACGTGGCAGTCGATGAAGCCCGGCACGACGGTCATTCCGCGTGCATCGAGGACCTCGGTGCCCTTGCCGACCATCCCGCTGATCGCGTCGTTCGACCCGGCGGCGATGATCCGGCCGTCGCGAACGGCGAATGCTTGCGCAGTCGGTGAGGCAGGTTCGAGCGTGTAGACGCGCCCGTTGCGGACAACGAGGTCGGCGCTACGCGGATCGGTGACGCTGGCGCGAGCGGCAGCGCCCGCAAACGCCGCGGCCGCGCCGCCAAGGACCCTCCTGCGGCTAACTCCGTTCACTGGAGCTCCCGCGACGAATCCGCGATCGCGGCGCCGAGCTTCTCGACGATCTCGTCGATCTGTGGCTCCGAGACGATCAGCGGCGGCGAGAGAGCGATCGTGTCGCCGGTGACGCGCACCAGCAAGCCAGCCTCAAATGCGCGCCGGTAGACATCGTTGCCGCGAGCACCCGGCCTACCTTCCATCGGCGCCAGCTCCACTCCGCCGACGAGCCCGATGTTGCGCACGTCGGCGACGTTCGGCGCCTGGCGCAGCATGTGCACCGCCTGCTCCCAATGAGCTTCAAGGTCGCGCGCCCGCTGAAACAGCTTCTCGCGCTCGTAGATCTGGAGCGTGGCGATGAGCGCCGCCGATGCAGCGGGATGCCCGGAATAGGTATAGCCGTGGAACAGCTCGATCGTTCCTTCCGGCCCTTGCATGAGCGCGTCATAGACGTGCTTCCGGACGGCCACTCCGCCCATCGGGATCGTGCCGTTGGTCATGCCCTTCGCCATGGCGATCATGTCTGGCTGCACGTCGAACCGCTGTGCCGCAAATGGCGCGCCTAGCCGTCCGAAGCCGGTGATCACCTCGTCGAAGATCAGCAAGATTCCATGGTCCGAACAGATCGACCGCAGCCGCTCGAGATAACCCTTCGGCGGCGGGAGAACGCCGGTCGATCCGGCCATCGGCTCGACGATCACGGCGGCGATCTTTTCAGCGCCGTGCTTTTCGATGATCCGCAGCAGGTCGTCGGCAAACTCCGCGCCATGCTCCGGCTGACCCCGCGAGAATGCGTTTCTCGCCGGATCGTGGGTGTGGCGGAGGTGATCGACTTCGCGCAGCAGCGGGCCGAACGCCGCTTTGTTGTGCGGAATTCCGCCGACCGAAATGCCGCCGAAATTGACGCCGTGATAGCCGCGCTCTCGCCCGATCAGCCACGCGCGCTCTGGCTCGCCGCGAGCGACGTGATAGGCGCGGGCGATCTTGAGCGCCGTTTCGGCGGCTTCGCTGCCCGAGTTGACGAAGAAGGTGTTGCTGAAATCCGGCGGCAGGAGCGCCTTGAGCGCCTCGGCAGCCCTGAAGGCGAGAGGATGGCCTATCTTGAACGGAGGGGCATAGTCGAGCTCGTTCATCGCCGCGCTGACCGCTTCGACGATCTCGCAGCGGCCGTGGCCGGCGTTCACGCACCACAGCCCCGCGGCTCCGTCCAGGACCGGCCGCCCTTCCGGAGTGAAATAATGCATGCCCTCGGCTCGCGCGAGCAGCATCGGCGCCGTCTTGAACTGGCGGTTGGCGGTGAACGGCATCCACCAGGCAGAGAGGTCTATTTCGGAAACTCCCATATTAGCCCCGGCTTTCGAGCGCGGCGGCGGCTTCGTCGACGAGTTCCTGGATGATGGCGGCGACGGGCTCCTCGCGGTTGACCATGCCGACCGACTGGCCGGCCATGACCGAGCCGGTCTCGATATCGCCGTCGATGACCGCCCGCCGGAGCGCGCCGGCCCAGTAATGCTCGATCTGGAGCTGCGCCTCGGCCCTTTCGACCTCGCCGCTGTCGAGCAGGTTCGCAACCTCGCGCTGCTTGGCGGCGAAGCGTTCGGTTTCCTTGTTCTTGAGCGCGCGGACCGGGATGACCGGAAGGCGCGGATCGATCTGCACCGACAGCACGGCGTCGCGGGCGGAGGCACGGATGAACGCCTTCTTGAAGTTCGCATGCGCAATGCTCTCGTGCGCGCAGACGAAGCGGGTGCCGAGCTGCACTCCGACTGCGCCCATTTCGAGATAGGCGGCCACCGCCTCGCCCCGACCGATCCCGCCGGCGATGAATACCGGAATGTCGTGGCAGACGTTCGGCAAAATCTCCTGCGCCAGCACTGACGTCGAGACCGGGCCGATATGGCCGCCGGCCTCCATGCCCTCGATCACCAGCGCATCGACGTTGGAGCGCATCAGCTTCTTCGCCAGGCTCAGCGCCGGCGAAAAGGCCATCAGCTTGGCGCCGTTCGACTTCACCTTCTCGATGGCCCAGCCGGGCGGCAGCCCG
>CBHTSV010000189.1:0-6183 GCA_966095215.1 uncultured Sphingomonas sp.
TTGCCGATGATCGGCGCCATGTGATGCTCGCAGTGCGATTGGAAGGGGATATCCTTCAGAAGCACGATTTCGTCATAGCCGCCGACTTCCTCGAAGGTGCGGCTGAGGTGCGCGGCAGGGTCCTCCACATAGCCCCGCGCATATTCCTTCCATGCGCAGGCGACGCGCCGCGGCGTATCCAGCAGGCCTTCGCGGTCAGGGTCGTCGCCCGCCCACCTGATGAGCGTGCGAACCGCCTCTTTTACGTCGGCCGGGACCCCCGAAGTGGATTCGGACTCGACGAGGTCGCCGTCCTCGGGCTCGCCATGTTCAAACGGCGGGTTCATGGCTCAACTCCTGCGCAATATCATCGGCGATGGCCGCCGCTTGCTCCCGAATGTCCGGGACCGCAATAATTTCCCAGTAGCGGCCCTTGGTGAGCGGCCCCAGCGCCCACAGGCGCTCGCCGGGCGCGGTACGTGAACGCTCGTCCACCTCGAGGCCGATTCCGAGATGGTCGGGGCGCACCTGGCCCGCGTCGAGCAGGCTGCGAAGCAGTGGGTCCTTCGTGCGGCCGATCGAATGCAGCGGTCCGGTGCAGTTGAAGGCGTAATCGAATTGCATCGTCTGCGGAGATGAGGCGCCGCGCTTGCGGATTGTGACCTGGAGCTTCTCGCCATCACGCTCGCTCGCGACGATCCGTCCGGCGACCACCTGCAGACGTCCCTCCGCGATCATCCGGGCAATCGTCTGAGCGACTTCGGGCGCGATCCGGTGCCGGTGGACATCCCAATATGGGCGAGCATGGCGCAGGAACCGCCGCTGCTGCTCGGCGTCGAGACTCTGCCACAGCGGGTGGCTGTGCGGACGGAGGCTGTCGACCGCGGCGCGCCAGCCGACTTCCGCCGACCGCCGGCGGAGCCATCGCCACAGTCCGCCCAGGGTGCCGGCCGGAACTTCACCGAACTCGACAGGCGCGGGCTCGAAGTCGGCATGCGAGCGCGGCACCTGACCCCTGCGGGACAGTGCGACAGCACGCCCCCGATAGCCGGCCGCATCAAGGGAGAGCGCCAGGTCAACCATCGTCAGGCCCGTGCCGACCAGCAGCGCGGTGCCGCCGGTCGCGACAAGTTCCTCCACCGCCGCCCGGGCATCGGCACCCCAGGGATTGGCGATATAGCGCTCGCCCGCGGCGGTCAGCGCGCCGAGCGGCTCCGGGTCCTGATTGCCGATCGCAAGAACCAACGCGGCTGCCGCGATCGAACTGCCGTCCGCCAGCTCTATGCGCCAGCCGCCGTCCTGCCGCCGCGCCGTCGTCGCGAACGCCTCCACCACCTCTGTGCGGTCGCTGGCAAGCGCCTCATTGAGGATGTCCTCGAGATAGCGGGCGAACAGGCGGCGCTCGGCGAAACCGCGCGGATCGCCGCCCTCGGACTCGAACCGCTCGGCGAAGTGTCCGGGCTCGCCGGACCAGGCGCTCATCCCTTCCGCGCGGACGTTAAGCAGGTGCACCGGCTCTCGGGTCGAGTACGCAACCCCGCGGCCGATGCGGCCGCTGCCGTCGATTAACGCCGAACCTATGCCGCGCCGCGCGAGCTGGGCTGCCGTGATCGTTCCTGAAAAGCCGCCACCGATGATCGCGACCGGCACCCGGTCAGATTTCATAGTCAGGCCAATTCTCGGGGTTTTCGGAGGCGGACTTGCGCTGCTGGATATGGTCGTAGATCCGCGTGACCGACTTGCCGGCGGTTTCGGTGAACCAGCCCGGCACCGCGGCATGGACGATCGCCGCACAGCCCGCACCGATGAGCTCCGCACCGATCTTCACAGCGCCGACGCCGTGGCTTCCCCAGGTCATTCCGAGCGAGCGCGGATGCTCGAGGAACAGACGGTGGGCCAGACCCTGGTGACTGGTTTCGCTGCTCTGCCGATTCATCGTTGCCATCGCCCTGCCCCAAGTGAACGTGGCGACCCCGACAGGATTCGAACCTGTGGCCCTCAGATTAGGAATCTGATGCTCTATCCTGCTGAGCTACGGGGTCGTCGCAACGGGAATAGGGATTTGACATCCGCCAATCAATTCACCTGACTCGGCGGAACAATCGGGAGCGGCAGCGGGGCCACTGGAACGCCGTCGTCCACCAGGGACTTTGCTTCCTGAAGAGTCGTTTGACCGTGGACAGTCTCTCGCTCGATCTCTCCGCTGTGCATCGCGCGGGCGGTGTCCGCGAACTTGTCGCCAACCCAACGGGAGTCCTTGAGCATTTCGGCCTGGATTTCCGCGAGGCGGGCCAATGGCTCGCCACCGCCCTTCGGAGGAACGCGCGGAGCCATGGGGGCTTTCGCGACGTTGGCCGACTGGCAGAACGGACACCGGACGAGGCCCTGTTCACGCTGCTGCTCATAATCGGCGGAAGAACGGAACCAGGCTTCGAACGTCTCGCCGCCGTCGCCGCACTGCAGATCGAACACGATCATGTCGTCACCGCCTCGGGGATAGGGCGCCGGTGGTTAAGCGCTGGTATCCGCGAGCGAACGTCGGAAATTCGCGCGAGATCGATCTCCGCGAAAGCGACCCCCCTCTCCTCACCCATGTCGAGCAGCACTTCGCCCCAAGGGTCGACCACGAGCGAATGGCCAAAGGTCTGGCGGCCGTCCTCGTGGCGGCCAACCTGCGCTGCCGCCACGACGAAGACTCCGGCCTCGATCGCGCGCGCGCGAAGAAGGACGTGCCAGTGCGCCCGTCCCGTTGGAACAGTGAAGGCGGCCGGGACTGAAATCACATCCGCGTCCGCTTCGGCGATCCGCGCGAACAGACTCGGGAAACGAAGGTCGTAACAGATTGTGAGGCCGAGCTTACCTATGGGGGTGCCGTTGACGACGACCGCGCCCTTGCCCGCCTGATAAACGGCGGATTCGCGCCAGCTCTCGCCGGTCGGCAAGTCGACGTCGAACAGGTGGATCTTGTCATAGCGCGCGCGGATTCTGCCGGTGCGGTCGATCACGAAGCCGCGGTTCGCGACCTTGCCGTCATCCACCTGCACGGCGACCGAGCCGATATGCAGCCAGATTCCATGCTCGCGTGCGGCCTCGCGGCAAGCGGCGAGGACCTGGTCCTGTTCCTCGGGGCGAAGATTGGCTGAGGCGCGCTGGGAGTCCCGATCGAGAAGGCCGGACATCTCCGGCGTGAACAGCATTGCAGCGCCACCCTTCGCGGCCTCTTCGACCGCTCCAACGAGTGCATCGGCGTTGGTCTTAGGATCGATGCCCGTATTCGACTGGAAGAGCGCGATCCGGGTCATGCGCCGAAGAGTTCGTCCAGGCGCCCGGCGCGTTCAAGCGCGAACAGGTCGTCGCATCCGCCGATGTGGCGATCGCCGATGAAAATCTGCGGCACGGTCATGCGGCCGTGCGCGCGCTGGATCATGGTTTCTTTGTCCGGTCCGGCGAAGTCGACCACGATCTCCTTGTACTCGACGCCTTTCGTTTCGAGGAGATGCTTCGCGCGCCAGCAATATCCGCAGGTGGTCTTCACGTAGATCTCGACTGCCGGCACGAAAAACTCCTTTCAGTCCGATACTTAGGGGCGAATTCTAGCTCATCAACCGTGAAGGTTTCACCACTCGCGCCCAGCTGACCAGTTCGACGCGCGCGGCTCCTGCGCGCTGGAGGGCGCGAGCGCATGCCTCCGCCGTACTCCCCGTGGTCAGTACGTCGTCGACGAGCACGATCGTCTTCCCTGCAACCTTCGATTTATCGGCGACCCGGAAGGCCCCGGCCACGATCTTGCGCCGTTGGAGCAGGCTCATGCCCTTGAGCGCCGGAGTGCGCTTCGTCCGCCGCAAGGCGAACGGATCGGACCTGATCTTGAGCCTGCACGAAAGCTCCGCGGCGACCAGTGCAGACTGATTGAACCCGCGACGCCAAAGGCGGGTGCGATGGAGGGGCACCGGGACGAGCAGTCGCTCTGCACCGTCCTGCTGGACCAAAGGAGCCATGTAGCGCGCCATCGTCCGCGCGATCGCGACCTTGCGCCCATATTTGAGCCGGATCGCCAGCCCTCGCGAAATATCGTCATAGCCAACCGCCGCGCGGCTCCTCGCGATCCGTGGCGGGCGCGCTAGGCAGGCGCCGCATTGCTCGGCCTCGGTAGCCTGCAGCGGCAATCCGCAGGTGTGGCAGCCGGTATTCCCCAGAAATTCGACCTGCTTCCAGCAATCGGCGCAGAAGCTGTGCACGTCGCCGACGATGATCCCGCAGGCCGGGCAGCGCGGCGGCAGCGCGTAATCCAACGCCCACCGCGCGCATGTTCGAACCACGCCAACAACCATGAAGCGCTTGTCGCGTGAGAATCGGCATCGCACAAGCGCAGCGGTGTCGATCCTGTTTGACATGGAATTGCGTGCGCTTCGCCGCGACCGCGCCGCCAGCAAGGGAGCGGAACTGTTCCTTTTCGAGCGGGCCTTCGAGGACTGTCTCGACCGTATTTCGCTGGTCCGGCGACGGTTCCGAAAGGCGCTGCTCATCGGCTGTCCGGATCCAGCATGGCCAGACCGGCTGCGTGCGCATGCGGGTCTAGTCGATGTCGCCGATCCGGGCGCTCTCTTCGCCCGCGCGGCAGACGGCCAGCAGATCGTGGAGGATGATTGGGACCCGCCGGTCACGGATTACGACCTCGCCGTCGCGCTCGGCACGCTCGACACGGTCAACGACCTCCCTGCCGCGCTGCGATCCATCCGGCGGTCGATGCAGCCGGATGCATTCCTCATCGGAGCGATGTCCGGAGGCGACACCCTGCCGCAGCTTCGCGCCGCCATGCGCGTCGCCGACCAGGTAAGGGGCGAAGCGAGCGCTCACGTGCACCCCCGCATCGAGGCCTCGGCCCTTACTGCGCTGCTGTCCGCCGCCGGCTTTGCCGAGCCGGTCGTCGACATCGACCGGGTGCAGGTTTCCTATGCATCCCTCAACCGCCTGATCGACGATCTGAGGGCCATGGGCGCGACCAATGTCCTCGCAGCACGCTCGCGGCAGTCGTTAACGGCATCGGCATACAGGGCTGCAGCGGAGAGCTTCGCAGCCGGCCAGAATGGCGACCGGACAACCGAAATTTTCGAGATTTTGCACTTCGCCGCATGGCGTCCTTCGGCGGGACAAGGCTGAGGCCTCGTTAAGCACGTTGAGAGGAAGAGTTATTAACCAGGCGTCACGTAAATGCTCCAATGTGGACGTGGACCAGAGGAGGGTGGCGTGAGCGCTATCCGAAAAATCTTGCGCAAGCTCTGCGTGGATACACGCGGCGCAACTGCCATCGAATATGGACTGATCGTGGCCCTGATCGCCGTCGCCTGCATCTCGGCGATGCAGAAGCTCGGCGGCGGCGCACAGGGCATGTGGGGCAAGCTTGATCAGAAAGTCTCAGCCGCGACGGGCACCCCGTCGGCGACGCCCTAAGAAGCGCGGCGAGCGCCGTAGACGACCAGTTTGACCTTCTGGCCCGGCACCAGCCTGCTGTTCGCGTCCAGCCCGTTAATCGCAAGAAAACGGTCGAGCCTGAAATCCCGATAGGCCATTCGGCTGCCGAGCGACTGAACCGTGTCGCCCGGTCGCACCGTCACGACATCGATAACCCGAGGGCGGATGGCCGCGGCCTCGGCCGGAGTGATCCGCCGCAGCGAATTGATCATCGGGGCGAACGGTCCGATGCCGTAGCCGCCCGGAGTCAGCATCACGAAATGATAAACGCGCTGCGCGTCCCATTGATAAGCGACCACGCTCACGTCGACCACGCCGGATGAAGTCTGCACGCGCGAGGTCGTGACGGCCGCGGGCATGCCGTTGATCGAAATGTGCTGCGGCGGCGGGACCGCAAGCTGCATCTGTCCGCGTGTCAGCTCCTGGAAGACGCGGAAGACATATTGATCGAGCGAGCCGGTGAAGCGGCCGCCGCTTAACTGCGCTTTCCCGGCCGAGCCCGAGATGGTCACGGCGTAGGTGCCGTTGGACATCAGATAGCCCGCAGGCACCGTGAACTGGATCCTGAGGTCCGGATGCGTGAAGGTAGGTCCGTCGATCACGCCCTGCGCCGGATCGTCGTCGACATAGGTGCCCTGGAGCTGCGCCAGGAACGCATCCCGATTGCGCATGCCCTTGCCCAGCCTGCCCGTTGCCTGGGCGAACTGGAGCGCACGCTGGGCACGGTTCTGG
>CBHTSV010000190.1:0-3050 GCA_966095215.1 uncultured Sphingomonas sp.
GGGCGGGCCAGGACCTGGCCCAAGCGGCTGGCTCTGCCGCGCAGCGAACCCGAAAGCCCTGAGCGATAGTCGCGGTAGCGCGTGCCCGGAACGGCGAGGTCGACCGTGAGCAGAAGCGCGCCGCAGCCGGCTTCCTTCGCCGCGGCGATCATGTCGCGGACGAAGTCGCGGTCCTTGACGATATACAGCTGGAACCACAGCGGAGCGCTGCGTGCGACTTCGCCGATCGAGCAGGCGCTGAGCGTCGACAAGGCGAACGGAATGGCCGCCGCGGCCGCCGCCCTGGCCGCCTGCACTTCGCCGCGGCGGGCGTAGAGTCCCGACAGGCCGACCGGGCCGAGACCGACCGGCATCGCCCAGCGCTCGCCGAACAATTCGGTCCCAAGGTCGACCGACGAAACGTCGCGCAGCACGCGCTGGCGGAGCGTGATTGCCTGCACGTCCTCGATATTCCGCCTGAGCGTCACCTCATCGTACGAGCCGCCGTCGAGATATTCGAACAGGAAGTGCGGCAGCCGGGCCCTGGCGAGCGCGCGATAGTCGCTGACGCTGGCAGCGGCTCGGCTCAGCTCGCGAATCCCGGGTCGAGCCGGTAAGCCTTGCGCTTCAGGGCCGGCCAGGCGAGCAGGTTCGCGGCAAGCGCCACGCCGATCTGGCCCTGCTGCGCGGTGACCTCCGGCGATCCCTGCGGCGGATTGTTGATGGCATCGCCCGCCGTCAGCGCCATCACTTGCGCCTGGCACGCCCGCTCGAGGAAATAGAGCCGAACGAAGCACTCGCCGACGTTTTTTCCGACGGCGAGCGTCCCGTGGTTGCGCAGGATCATCGCATTCTTGTCGCCGAGGTCCTGGACCAGCCGCTCGCGCTCGCCGAGATCGACGGCGACGCCTTCATAGTCGTGGAAGGCGACATCGCCGCGGATGAGCATGGCCGTCTGGGTCAGCGGCAACAGCCCCTCCTCGTGCGCCGACACCGCCTGGCCGGCCGGCGTGTGCAGATGCATCACCGCCTGTGCGTCCTCGCGCGCCATGTGGATTGCCGAATGGATGGTGAAGCCGGCCGGATTGGTGATGAACGGCGTCGGCTCGACCGGATTGCCATTCACGTCGACCTTGATCAGCGAGGAGGCGGTGACCTCCTCGAACATCAGGTTGTAGGGGTTGAGCAGGAAGTGATGCTCGGGGCCGGGAATGCGCGCCGACAGATGCGTGAAGATGAGGTCGTCCCAGCCGTAGTGCGCGACCATTCGATAGGCGGCGGCGAGATCGACCCGGACGGCCCATTCCGCGTCGCTCACCTTGCCTTCGAGCGACGGGATTTCCACGGATTCCAGGGGCTCGAGCCCGCTCATCCCGCGATTGATGCTGTCCACTCGGTTCATGCGGCGACCTCTTGCCTGTCCGGATGCGCGGCGCGGAACGCGTCGAGCTTGTTCGCATTGGCGTCGGCGCGAAGCAATGTCGGGAAATCGCCGATCGGAACATCGAACCGCCGCGCGTTGAACAGCTGCGGGACGAGGCAGATGTCGGCAATCGTCGGCTCCTCGCCGAAGAGGTAGGTGCCGGAGCCGGGGCGCGCCATCACTTCCAGCGCCGCCAGCCCCTCGCGGATCCAGTGCGCGTACCAGCGGTCCACATCCTCCTGCGAATGGCCCAGGTCCCCTTTCAGATATTTGAGCACCCGCAGATTGTTCAGCGGATGGATGTCGCAGGCGATCGCCAGCGCCATGGCCCGGACGTGAGCGCCGTCGGCGGGATCTCGCGGGACCAGCGGCGGATCCGGAAAGACCTGGTCGAGATAGACGAGGATCGAGAGGCTTTGCGTCAGGCGATGGCCGTCGATCTCCAGCATTGGAACGAGGCCCTGCGGGTTGAGCGCGCGATAATCGTCCGCCTTCTGCTCACTCTCGAGCAGGTTCACCTGGCGACGCTCGTAATCGACGCCCTTGAGATTGAGTCCGATCCGCACGCGATAGGCGGCCGAGGAGCGCGCATAATCATAGAGAACCGGTCGGCCCATGGGCGCTGCTTACTCTGGGTGCATGAATGGCGCCACCACTTCGGCCGGAACCCGGATCGGGCGGCCCAGCGCCTTGTCGATGATTGCCCACCAGCTGCACGCGCGGACTCGCGTCGTTCCGTCTTCGCCGACGAATTCCATGTGCCGGTCGTACCGCGCACCCTGGGGCTTCTCGCCGGCCCAGGTGCGCGCGGTGATGCGTTCTCCTTCGAACGCCGGCCGCAAATAGTCGATCTCGTGCCGCACGACGACCCAGAAATAGGAGTCCTGGTGCGCCTGGGACGCGACGCTCCGCCAATGCGCGACCGCCACCTGTTCCATCCACTGCACCCACACCGCATTGTTGACGTGCCCGAGCTCGTCGATGTGCTGCGGCTCGGCCGTCAGCATCATTTCGAAGACTGGACGGTTCACTTGCCGGTCTGCGTCAGGATGAACGCGTAAGTCTCGGCGACCTCGTGCAGCTTGTCCCAGCGGCCCGACTTGCCGCCATGTCCAGCGCCCATGTTGATCTTCAGGAGAAGCAGATTGTCATCGGTTTTGTTGGCGCGCAGCTTGGCGGCCCATTTGGCCGGCTCCCAATAAGTTACGCGCGGATCGGTGAGGCCGCCGGTGATGAGCAAGGGCGGATAATCCTGCGCGCTGACATTGTCGTACGGGCTGTAGCTGCGGATATAGTCGAATGCTTGCTTGTCGGTGATCGGATTGCCCCATTCGGGCCACTCGCCAGGCGTCAGCGGCAGCGTGTCATCGAGCATGGTGTTGAGAACGTCGACGAACGGCACGTCGGCGACCGCCGCGCCCCACAGCTCGGGGTCTGAATTGACCACCGCGCCCATCAGCTCCCCGCCGGCAGAGCCGCCGTTGATCGCGATCCGGCCAGCCTTCGTGAATTGGGCCGCGATCAGCCCCTTCGCGACATCGACGAAATCATTGAACGTATTGGTCCGCTTGGTGAGCTTGCCGTCCAAAAACCACTTGTAGCCGAGATCGTCTCCGCCGCGGATGTGGGCGATGGCGCAGGCCCAGCC
>CBHTSV010000191.1:0-1584 GCA_966095215.1 uncultured Sphingomonas sp.
TCGATCGCCGCAACGGGCGCTGCCTCGATTACAAGAACCGGATGAAGCGCGTGTCGGATTGCGTGAAGCTCGACCGGAACAATCTCGACGATCTCGACTGGCTGCCGGAGACCTGCGCCTATCGCTTGCGCGCGGCGAGCAAGCCGCTGCCGGATTGGCATTATCTCATCTCGGGGAGCCGCGAGACGGTGCACGAGGCCGGGCAGTCGACGCGCGGCTGGACGGTGAGCGAGGAGGATGCGGGGGATCTCGAATATCATGTGGTCGAGCGCCCGCTCTGAAGCCTCGTTAGAGGCAAGCTTTCCAGTCCCCATCGAAATCCGCGCGATAAGAAATGCGAGGCGCTTCCGCCTGAGGTTCGACGGGGCCAGCGGCACGCTGAAGCTGACTTGTCCGCCGCGGACCAGCAGGCGCAAAGCCCTCGCCTGGGCACTCGACCAGCGCGAATGGATCGACGATCAGATCGCCAGGGCCGAGGCGACGGTGCCTTTCGATCCGGGCGCCGTCATCCCCATCGAAGGAGCGGAGACCAGGCTCGTCTGGTCCGAGAACTTTCCGCGCACGCCCGTGCTCGCAGGGGGCGAGTTGCGCTGCGGGGGGCCGGTCAGCGGCTACGCTCGGCGCGTCGAGACCTTCCTCAAGCGGCATGCCCTGGACGTGATGTCGCGAGAAGCTGCCGAATATGCGGCCAAGGACGGGTTGGCCGTCCGGTCGGTCTCGGTCGGCGATGCAGGATCGCGCTGGGGCAGCTGTTCCTCGCAGGGACGCATCCGGCTCAGCTGGCGGCTGATCCTCGCGCCGCCGAATGTGCGCCGATATGTCGTTGCGCATGAAGTCGCGCATCTCGAGCAGCTGAATCACGGACCGGAGTTCAAGGCCCTCGAAGCGCGCTTGTTCGGTCCGGGGCTTGCTGCGGCGAAGGCCGAGCTACGTCGTCTGGGGCCGCGGCTGCGGAGGTTCGGCCGGCGGCGTTGAGCGCGGCTCGTTCGGGGGCGGCTGCGGTTGAGGCGGGCGCTGCGGGCGCTGCTGTTGCGGCGGAAGCACCTGATCGAGCCATTGCTGCGTCGGCTCCCCCGTTCCGTCGGGGCGGACCATCGGCTGCTGCTGCGGATAACCGGGCTCCTGAGGCGGTGGAGCAGTGAGCGGCATGCCGTTTTCGTCGACGAGCGACTGCAGGCCATTCTCGTCGAGCGTTGTGTCGCCGTACATCTCCTCGTCGGGCGTCAGCTGCCAGTCGGGCATCGGCACCTGTGTTTCGAAATTCTCGACCGGCCGACTCGCGACGGCGACGGACATGAAATCGTGGAAGGCGCGCGCCGGCGCCGTACCGCCTTGCAGGCCTCCGACCGGCCGAGCGTCATCGCGGCCCATCCAGACGCCCGTCGTCAGCCCGCTCGAAAAGCCGATGAACCAGCCGTCCTTGTTCGAGCTGGTCGTACCGGTCTTGCCGGCGACCGGCCGGCCGATCTGCGCGGCGCGGCCGGTTCCAGTCAGCACCGCCGATTGCAACAGGTCCGTCATTTCAGCGGCGACCCAGGGCGCCACGAGCACGCGGTCCTCGCTCTGGTCGTGCTGGTAAAGCAG
>CBHTSV010000192.1:0-5096 GCA_966095215.1 uncultured Sphingomonas sp.
GCCAGCGCAAAAACTCCCATCTCGAGCGCCATGGTGACGCCGATCGGCCATCCGAGCCGGATCATGGCCAGGGTGCGATCGCGGTCGAAGCGCCACCAATTGCCGAACAGACGGAAGCGCCGGAACTGGCGGTCCGCCGAAACGACTGCGATGAGCGCGCCGCACAGGATCAGCCAGGTCAACGAACTGCCGAGACCTCCGCCGACGAGCCCAAGCGCCGGGAATCCGAAGCGGCCGAAGATCATCGACCAGCTGAGCAATGCGTTCAGTCCGATGCCGCCGATGCTGAGCCACAGGATCACTCGCGGACGTTCGAGGGCCGCCACGAAGTTGCGCAGCAGCTGGAACAGCAACCATGGCGCCGTGCACCACATGTAGGCGCGCAGGAAAGTCTGTCCCTGGTCGGCGAGCTCGGCCGACTGGCCCATCGCCCGCATGATCGGTCCGACATGCCAGAGCAGCAGCCAGTAAGGCGGCAGGGCGAAGATCAGGAGCCAGAGACCGGCGCGGAAAGTACGCCTGACATCGCGAACCGCGTTGAACCGTTGTCCAAGCGCCGTCGCCATCATCGGGGAGGAGGCGGTGATCAGCCCGAACAGGAAGAGGTTGAACGTGAAGGTCAGGTTCAGAGCCAAGGTGGCGGCCGCGAGCTGCGTTGCGCCGAGACGACCCATCAGCAGGATATCGGTCGCCTGAATGGCTTGCTGAGTGACATTCGCGAGGATCAGCGGCCAGGCAAGCGCCATGGTTGCACGAAGCTCGCCGCCCCATGTCCCCCGCGCTTGTTCCGGTGAAATTCTCGCCGCCCTGTCCACCCGGCGAGCGCCTAGCCGTATGACGCTCCATCGAAAAGCTTTGGCCGTTTGCACCTTCCTCGGCTAGCGAACCCGGCACAACGATCGAGGTTCTACGCAATGAAGTTCGTGCGCGCGATCTGGAAGCTGCTGGTCGGCATCAAGGACGCTTTGGTCCTGCTCCTCATGCTCCTGTTCTTCGGGATGCTCTACACGGCGTTGTCGGCACGCCCGGCGCCAGTCAAGGAAGGCGTCCTCGACCTCTCGCTTAGAGGGAGCGTCGTCGAGCAGCCATCCAGGGTCGAATATTCCGACGTGATCGGCGGAAGCCGGGTGCGCGAGTATCGCCTGCGCGATCTCGCAGCCGCGATGGAGGCGGCAAGGAATGACAGTCGCGTCAAGGCTGTAGCTCTGGACCTCGACGGTTTCACGGGCGGCGGTCAGACGGCCATGGCCGATCTGGCCGATGCGATCCGCCGGGTGCGCGACGCCGGTAAGCCAGTCGTGGCTTATTCCGTCGGCTACACCAACGACAGTTACCAGCTCGCATCGGCGGCGTCCGAGGTCTGGCTGAACCCGCTTGGTGGCGTGCTCGTCACGGGCCCCGGGGGAACCAACCTCTATTACAAGGGCTTGCTCGACAAGCTGGGGGTGACCGCGAACGTCTATCGCGTGGGCACCTACAAGTCGGCGGTCGAGCCCTTCATCCGCAACGACATGTCGCCGGAAGCGAAGCAGAATTACCTGGCGCTCGACCAGGCGGAGCTCGAGAGCTGGCGCCAGCATATCAAGCAGGCGCGGCCCAAAGCCGACGTGGATTTGTTCCTGCGCGACATGCCCGGCGCCGTCGATCGCGCAGGCGGAGACATGGCCCAGGCCGCTCTTCGGGCGCAGCTCGTCGACCGCATCGGCGACCGCACCGCTTTCGAGGCGCGGCTGGCGCAGCTCGGCGGCGCTGACGGCGGCCAGGCCGGCGGTTTCAAGCGCATCAAGCTCGCCTCCTATCTGGACGACAAGGTCGAGAAGAACCCGACCGGGCCGATCGGAATCGTCACGATCGCCGGAATGATCGTCGACGGAAAGGCCGGTCCGGGCTCGGCGGGAGGCGACACGATCGCCCAGGCCATAGAGAAGGGACTTCAGGACAAGGCAGTGAAGGCGCTGGTGGTCCGCGTTGACAGCCCGGGCGGCTCGGTGCTGGCGTCCGAGCGCATCCGGCAGGCGCTGCTCAAGGCCAAGTCGAACAAGATCCCGGTCGTCGTCTCCATGGGCAACGTGGCGGCATCCGGAGGCTATTGGGTCTCCACTCCGGCTGACTTCCTCTACGCCGAGCCGTCGACCATCACGGGCTCGATCGGAGTATTCGGCATCCTGCCGAGCTTCCAGGGAACGCTGAAGAAGCTCGGCCTCGGCGCAGACGGCGTGAAGTCGACGCCGCTCGCGGGCGAGCCGGACCTCTTCAAGGGGCCGTCACCGGAGGTGAGCCGCCTCATTCAGACGGGCGTCGAATCCATGTATGGCCGGTTCCTGAGCATCGTCGCGGCTGCCCGGCACAAGACTCCGCAGCAGGTCGACCAGATCGCGCAGGGCCGCGTATGGGACGGCGGCACGGCGCACCAGCTCGGGCTCGTCGACGGCTTCGGCGGAATGGACGAGGCGATCGCCAAGGCGGCTCAGCTGGCAAATCTCGGGAACGAGCGCCGCGTCCGCTACCTCGAGCCGCCGCGCAGCTTCAAGGACGAGATACTGGAATCCCTGGCGCTGAAGGATTCGGACGACGAGGTGCCGAATACGGATGCGTTCGCGATGATGGCCGGCAACCCGGAGCTGCAAATAGCCGCAGCGCTCAGCGACGTCCGGTCGATCCTCTCCGGCCCGAGCATCCAGGCGCGATGCCTCGAATGCCCGCCCGTGGCACCGGCCACGATCCGGGCGAAGGACTTGAGCCTTTTCGGCTTGCTGAAGGAATGGCTGTCCTAATCCGGATTGCGGGTGCGGAGGACGCGTCGGCGATTGCCGCAATCTACCGCCCTTATGTCGAGGATAGCCGCATCAGCTTCGAGGAGGTCGCGCCGGACGCGGACCAGATGGCGTGTCGGATCGCGAGCGATCTGCCGGGTATGCACCCGTGGTTTGTTGCGGATGATGATGGCCGAGTGATCGGCTATGCGGCGAGCTCGCCATTCCGCACGCGCCCTGCCTATCGCTGGACCGTCGAGACGAGCATCTATCTCGCACCGGAAGCATATGGGCGAGGCATTGGACGCGAGCTGCTGTCGACACTGCTCGCGATGCTGGAGCGCCAGGGATATGTCGCCGCGATCGGGGCTATCGCGTTGCCCAATCCCGCCAGCATTGCGCTGCACGAGAAGCTCGGCTTCACCTATAACGGCGCGTATCGCGCGGTCGGCTTCAAGTTCGGAGAGTGGCTCGATGTCGGTCTTTGGCAGAAACAACTCGCGCCGCGCTGCACGACGCCGGCGGAGCCTCTGCCTTACGCGTCATTGCGAGCGTAGCGAAGCAATCCAGCGTCGCTCTGGATTGCCGCGCAGCCTTGGGCTGCTCGCAATGACGAACCTAAATGTGGATCGGCTTGCCGGTGACCGCCATCGCCGCTTCCTTCAGCGCCTCGTTGTGCGTCGGGTGGGCGTGGCAGGTATAGGCGATGTCCTCTGACGTCGCGCCGAACTCCATCGCCTGCGCGGCCTGGGCGATCATCGTGCCGGCCACGGAGGCGACCATCCAGACGCCCAGCACCCGGTCGGTCTTCGCGTCGGCGACCACCTTCACGAAGCCGTCGGGCTCGCGGTTGGTCTTGGCGCGGCTGTTGGCGAGCATCGGGAACTTGCCGACCTTCACCTCGCCCTCGGCCTTCGCGTCCTCTTCAGTGAGGCCGACGCCGGCGATCTCAGGCATGGTGTAGACGACCGACGGGATCACCGCGTGGTTCACGATTCCGGTCTGGCCAGCGATATTCTCCGCGACCGCGATGCCCTCGTCTTCCGCCTTGTGGGCAAGCATTGGGCCGGGGATCACGTCGCCGATCGCCCAGATGCCGGGTACCTTGGTGCGGAAGTCGTGGTCGGTCTCGATCTGGCCGCGGTTGTTGGTCTGCAGCCCCGCCTTGTCGAGGCCGAGCCCTTCCGTGTTCGGGCGACGGCCGATGGAGACGAGCACGACGTCGGCCTCCAGCGTCTCGGAGGCACCGCCCTTCGCCGGCTCGACGGTCAGCGTGACCGTGTCGCCCTTGCGCTGGGCCTTGGTGACTTTGGTCGAAAGGCGGAACTCGAAGCCCTGCTTCTTGAAGATTTTGTTGGCTTCCTTGCGCACGTCGCCGTCGAAGCCCGGCAGGATCTGGTCGAGGAACTCGACGACCGTGACCTGTGCCCCGAGGCGCCGCCACACCGAGCCGAGCTCCAGCCCGATCACTCCGCCGCCGATGACCGCCATGCGCTTGGGCACCTGCGGCAATTCCAACGCGCCAGTGGAATCGACGATCCGTTCCTGGTCGATCTCGATGCCCGGCAGCGGAGTCACCGACGAGCCGGTCGCGATGACCATGTTCTTCGCGCGGACCGTGCGGTCGCCCACCTTCACGGTGTCCGCGCTCTCGAACGTCGCGAGGCCCTTCAGCCATTCGACCTTGTTCTTCTTGAACAGGAACTCGATGCCCTGCGTCAGGCCCTTCACCGCCTCCTTGCGAGACCCATGCATTGCGTCGAGATCGACTTCGACCCCGTTGGTCTTGACGCCCCACTTGGCGAGCGTCCCATGCGCGGCTTCCTCGAACAGCTCGGATGCGTGGAGAAGCGCTTTCGACGGGATGCAGCCGACGTTGAGGCAGGTGCCGCCCAGAGTCTCGCGGCTCTCCGCACAGGCGGTCTTCAGCCCAAGCTGCGCGGCGCGGATCGCGGCGACGTAGCCGCCGGGCCCGCTCCCGATTACCAGGACATCGAAATCGTAATCAGCCATTCTCTTCTTTCCCAATCGTCATGCCAGCGCAGGCTGGCATCCATGTCTTATGTAGGCATGGACCCCAGCCTTCGCTGGGGTGACGGTGAAATTTACAAGTCGATCAAGAGCCGCGTCGGATCCTCGATCGCTTCCTTGACGCGCACCAGGAAGGTCACCGCCTCGCGGCCGTCGATCAGCCGGTGGTCTTAGGAAAGCGCGAGATACATCATCGGCCGGGCGACGATCTGGCCGTCGACCACCACCGGCCGCTCCTCGATGCGATGCATGCCGAGCACCGCCGACTGCGGCGGGTTGATGATCGGCGTCGAGAGCAGCGAGCCGAACACT
>CBHTSV010000193.1:0-3909 GCA_966095215.1 uncultured Sphingomonas sp.
CAGTCGATCGGGCCGAAGTCGTAGTGCTGGCGCGCCTCGTTCCAAGCGAGCCGAGGGTCGGGCAACGAGACGCCGAGCACCTTGGCCTGCTCGGCCGTCGCATCCACGAACTTCTGGCGCAGGTCGTCGTTGCTGACCCGCTTGATGCCCCAGCGCATCGACTGCTCGGAGTGCGCCGACTCGGCATCGGGCGGACCGAACATCATCAGGCTCGGCCACCACCAGCGGTTGAGCGCGTCCTGCGCCATCCGCCGCTGCTCGGGCGTGCCGTTGGCCATGGCAATCATGATCTCGTAGCCTTGGCGCTGGTGGAAGCTCTCTTCCTTGCAGATGCGGACCATCGCGCGGGCATAGGGTCCATATGATGTCCGTTGCAGCGGCACCTGGTTCATGATCGCCGCGCCGTCCACCAGCCAGCCGATCGCGCCGATGTCCGCCCAGGTCAGCGTCGGATAATTGAAGATCGTCGAGTATTTCGCCTTCCCGGAGTGCAGCGCCTCGATCATCTGCTCGCGGCTCGTGCCGAGCGTCTCCGCCGCGCAATAGAGGTATAGCCCGTGCCCCGCCTCGTCCTGCACCTTGGCGAGCAGGATCGCTTTGCGCCGAAGCGACGGAGCGCGCGTGATCCAGTTGCCCTCCGGGAGCATGCCGACGATCTCGCTATGCGCATGCTGGCTGATCTGCCGCGTCAGCGTGCGCCGATAGGCCTCGGGCATCCAGTCCTTGGGCTCGATAAACTCGTCCGCCGCGACCCGCGCCTCGAACGCCTCGAGGAGCTTGGGGTCCTCGAGATTCTCGATCTTCGCCGTCTTCTGAAGCTCGGTCGTGTACATGGCGTCGATGTAGCCCTTGGGGACTTAACGTTCAAATATCGGCGACCGCTCCGCCCAGCGTTCGCGAATAGCCTGTGAATTCGGCGACCGTCCGGCCATCGTCCGCCCGAACGGCGACGCGCGTCACGCCCGCGCGCCCCTCGCGTGCCACTTCGGTCGCTTCAGCGATCAGCGTCTCGCCCTCCCGAACCTTGTCGAGGAAGACGATCGAAGCCTGGGCCGCCATGCTCGCATGGTTCGCGCCGTTGCACACATAGGCGAACGCGCTGTCGGCAAGCGCGAAGATCATTCCGCCGTGCGCAAATCCGTGGCCGTTGAGCATATCGGGACGGACCACCATCGAGACGCGCGCATAATCCTCGCGCACCTCCTCGATCTGGAGGCCCCAGGCTGGGCCGGTGCCTTCGGCAGCGAGCATGTGATGCGCCACACGGTTGGCGAGTTCGTCGGCGTTCATTCCTTGCTTCTGTCATGCTGAACTTGTTTCAGCATCCATTTTGTTCGTAGGGCTGAGCAAGTCTCGAGAATGGACCCTGAAACTAGTCCAGGGTGACGGGAGAGCCGGATGCCCTACGAAACCATTCAGTTCGAACCTGGCCCGATCGCTCGCATCACGTTGAACCGCCCGGACCGGCTCAACAGCTTTACCGTCCAGATGCACGAGGAGCTGCGCGATGCGTTCGCCAACCTTGGCGGGGCGCGTGTCCTGGTGCTCACGGGCGCCGGTCGCGGATTCTGCGCCGGACAGGACCTCAACGATCGCGCGGTCTCCTCCGGCGAACATCCCATCGATCTCGGCGTCACCGTCGAGACCTGCTGGAATCCTTTAATCCGCAAGCTCACCTCGCTTCCGCAACCGGTGATCGCCCGTGTGAACGGCGTGGCCGCCGGAGCGGGCGCGAACATCGCGCTCGCCTGCGACATCGTGGTGGCCGCGAAATCGGCCAAGTTCATCCAGAGCTTCTCCGCCATCGGCCTGATCCCCGACAGCGGCGGAACCTGGGCGCTGCCTCGCGTCGCCGGTCAGGCTCGCGCTCTCGGCCTCGCCCTCACCGGCGAGCCGCTTCCCGCTGAGAAGGCCGAAGAATGGGGCATGATCTGGAAGTGCGTCGAGGATGACGCGCTCGATGCCGAGACTGACGCCATCGCGAACAAACTTGCCTCCCTCCCGCCGCTGGGCCTTGCGGCGATCAAGGAGATGATCCGCACGAGCTGGCAATACAGCCTAGACGAGGAGCTGGAGCGGCAGGCCGGAGCGATGCGGCGCCTCGGTTTCACCGAAGATTATCGTGAGGGAGTCGCGGCTTTCCTGGAGAAACGCCCGCCGAAATTCACCGGCCGCTAGCCTGCAACTCTCCACCGCCTCTGGTCGTTACTTCCTGCAAACAACGACAAAAGGAGGCGCGTGTGCTTGGCACCATCCTCATTATTCTCCTGATTCTGCTGCTCATCGGCGCGCGGCCGCGCTGGGGCCACAGCGCGAGCTGGGGATACGGCCCGTCGGGAATCCTCGGCCTGATCCTCGTCGTGATCGTGATCCTGGTCCTGCTCGGCAGGATCTAGGCTCCAGCCCTTTCCGCAAATCCCCACGCCGCCTTTGCGAGCGTGGGGACCTTCTTCGCCATTTCCGCGGCATTCGCGCTCGACGCGGTGCCGTCGATCACGCGTTTCTTGATGCCCTGCACGATGCCGGCGAGACGGAAAAGGTTGTAGGCGAAATACCAGTCGAGTTTTTCCGCAACGGGAACTCCCGAGCGCGTTGAATAACGTTGGACGATTTCATCCAGCATCGGAATGCCAAGCCTCGCGAGGTCGAGCCCGGCAAGGCCGGCGCTTCCGTCCGCCGGCATCATCCACTGCATGGCGAGGTAGGAGAAGTCGGCGACCGGATCCCCAAGCGTCGCCAGCTCCCAGTCGAGCACTGCGGTCAGCCTGCCTTCCTCGAAAAGGACATTATCGATGCGATAATCGCCGTGGACGATGGAGATGCGCGATTGCTCGGGCAGGCTCATCGGGAGATATTCGATGAGCCGCTCCATCTCCGGCAGATCGTCTGTCTGCGAATCGCGGTACTGCCTCGTCCAGCGGGCAACCTGCCGCTCGAAATAATTTCCCGGCTTGCCGAAGTCGCCGAGACCCGCGGCGATGGGGTCGATGTTGTGCAAGTCGGCGAGCGTATCGACCAGCTGCTCGTACATCTGCCGCCGGCTGGCGGGCTCGAAGTCCGGAAGCGCGCCGTTGGAATAGGCCCGCCCCTTCGCCAGTTCCATGACGTAGAAGATCGCGCCAATGACGTCCTGATCCGCGCACAGCGCATGCGGCCGCGGGACGGGAAAGCCGAGCGGATGGAGCGCGGAGATCAGGCGATATTCTCGGTCGACCGCATGCGCGCTCGGCAACAGCTCCCCGAACGGCTTGCGGCGCAGCACGTAATCGCCCGACGCCGTGCGGATCCGATAGGTCGGGTTCGACTGACCCCAGGCGAATTTCTCGAGCTCGAAGGGTCCGCGGAAGCCGTCGACATTCGCTTCGAGCCAGCGGCCGAGCGCCTGCTCGTCGATGCGCTCGCTCACCGGTGCTTCTTATACTCCAGCCGGGCGATGGCGCGGCGGTGCACTTCGTCCGGCCCGTCGGCGAGGCGTAGCGTGCGGATCGAGGCATAGGCGCGCGCAAGCCCCGCGTCGGCCGAAACTCCCGCTCCGCCGAATGCCTGGATCGCATCGTCGATGATCCTGAGCGCCATGATCGGCGCTGCGACCTTGATCATCGCGATCTCGCCCTGCGCGGCCTTATTGCCGGCCTTGTCCATCATGTCGGCGGCCTTGAGGCACAGCAGCCGAGTCATCTCGATGTCGATGCGGGCGTTGGCGACGCGCTCTTCCCACACGCCCTGGTCGGCGATGGTCTTGCCGAAGGCGGTACGGCTCATCAGCCGCTTCACCATCGCGTCCAGCGCTTCCTCGGCCGCGCCGATGGTCCGCATGCAATGATGGATTCGACCCGGCCCTAGCCGGCCCTGCGCAATTTCGAAGCCCCTGCCCTCGCCCAGCAGCATGTTCGACGGCGGCACGCGCAC
>CBHTSV010000194.1:0-3841 GCA_966095215.1 uncultured Sphingomonas sp.
TATCGCGTACGAGACCGTCACCGGCCGCAACGGCTCGCTCCCGCTGCTCAAGCCGATGAGCGAGGTCGCTGGGCGGATGTCGGTGCAGGTCGGCGCGCACTATCTCGAGAAGGAACAGGGCGGACGCGGAGTTCTCTTGGGCGGCGTTCCCGGAGTCTCTCCGGCGACCGTCGCCATCCTCGGTGGCGGAGTCGCCGGCGTGAACGCCGCTCAGATGGCCGTGGGCATGCGCGCGGACGTCACTATCTACGACATCAACAATGACCGTCTGGCCGAGCTCGACATGTTCTTCTCGAGCCAGATCAAGACCGCCTATGCCTCGCGCGCCGCGATCGCCAATGCGGTGAAAGAGGCCGAGTTGGTGATCGGCGCCGTGCTCGTCCCTGGCGCAGCCGCACCCAAGCTGGTCACCCGCGACATGCTCAAGACGATGAAGCGCGGATCGGTGCTGGTCGACATCGCGATCGACCAGGGCGGCTGCTTCGAGACCTCGCGCCCGACCACGCACAGCGATCCGGTCTACGAGGTCGACGGCATCATCCATTATTGCGTCGCGAACATGCCCGGCGCGGTTGCGCGGACCAGCGCCTTCGCGCTCAACAATGCGACCCTGCCGTTCGCCCTCAAGATCGCCAATCTCGGTGCGGAAGAAGCGATGCGGCAGGATCCCAACCTTGCGGCGGGTCTCAATGTGTCCGACGGCCAGATCCGCCATCACGCGGTGGCCGAGGCGCTCGACCTCGAATTCGAGCCCGCCTAGGCCAACCGCATGTGGAAGCGTTTTCTGGCGGCGGCTCTGCTCGTCTGCCCTGTCCCAGCCGCGGCCCAGCCGTTCGATCCAAAGCCATGGCTCGAAGATCTCGAGCAGATGCGGCAGGCCTTCCACGAGAAATATGCGAACCTCGATTGGCTGGAGAACGAGCGGGAGATCAGGCTCGACCCGTTGTTCGACCAGGCGGCTGCCGCCATCCGCAAGGCGCCGAGCGATGCGGCAGTGCGCTCGATGTTCGACCGGCTGCCGCGCAAGCTCGGGGACGGCCATGTCGAAATCGACTGGCCTCGGCCGGCGCCGTCAGCGAGTGCGCTGGCCGCTCCATCCGCGCCTTTGCCCGATCTCTGCAAAGGGATCGGCTACGACCAGCGACAGAACGGTAAAGGCACCGCTCAGTCGCTACCCGGCTACGCCCCGCTTCCGCCAGGGGACAATCCTCTCGCCGCAGGGACCGTCGTCTCCGGCGGTGAGAAGGTGGGTGTCCTGCGCATCGGCATCTTTCAACCGCAGGGCTATCCCGAGCTGTGCCGTGCCGCGGTCCGGGGGCTGTCAATTCCTTCCGACAAGCCATGCGACGACGAGTGCCAGAACAAGATCGTCACCTGGGCCTATAACGATCTGACGATCGGGCTCGAGGATCGTATCCGCCAGCTGAAAGCGGCAGGCGCCACGGTCCTTCTGGTCGACATTACGAACAATGGCGGCGGCTCGGAATGGGCCGAGGCAGCGGCGCGAATCTTCTCGCCCAAACTGCTCGTTTCGGAGCACCGCGGGTTCGTGCGCGGTGAGCACTGGGCAAAACAGTGGCGTGAGCTGGCGGCCACTCTGCGAGAAGTCGCCAAGGGAGCGTCACGGGCCGACCGCCAGTCGCTTCTCCAATATGCCGCGGAAGCCGATGCAGCGCTGCGCGAGGCCCAGACGCCCTGCCCTTCGACGACGGGCTCGTGCGAGCGGCTCGGCCGAGCCGGTTATTCGACCGGGCTGATCGGCGCGGCGCACGTCGGCAATTTCAACGGCCGTGAAGACTGGGCGGTACATGTCTTCAGTCCTGCCCAGTTCCCCTACCATGACGGGGTCTGGGACGGTCCGCTGATCGTGCTCGTCGATCAGGAAACCTGGTCCGCAGCCGAAGAGTTCGCGGCCGTGCTTCAGGACAACAAGGCTGCAGTCATCATGGGTGCGCGCACCGGCGGAGCGGGTTGCGGCTATACGTGGGGCGGGACTCCGACCAGGCTGAAGAACAGCGGAGCGATCCTCAAGCTGCCCGACTGCGTCCGTTTCCGTGCCGACGGCTCCAACGAGGTCCGCGGCATTCTGCCCGACGAGGTGGTCGCCTTGCGAGCCGACGACGGCGCGCGCTTCAGGGCGAAGCTTGTCGCGGAGAAGCTTCCCTCGGCGCTTGCCCGCGCGAAGGCGCTCCACGTTGAAACCCGCTGAGCGCCGCCACCCCTTGCTCCACTAGCGGCCGCCAGGCGGCATCCTTCGGCGCGCCGGCGAGGAGGTTACGCCACACGGCGACGGCGTCCGCGCGGTCGCCTGACCGGGCGAGCGCCAGTCCGTAGAAGAACGCCGGCCCCGGATAGCGAGGCGAAAGCTCGGCCGCTCGGCGGTAGGCCAGCTCGGCCGGTGGGGTCAGGCCATGCGAATGATCGACGAGCGCATTGCCCAGTCCGACCCACAGATGAGCATCAGTGGGATAGCGGCGGACAGCGTTCTGGAGAATTCCAACGGCGTCCTCGGTGTTGCCCGACCGCGCGAGCGCTTCGGAGATGAGCAGCCAGGATTCTTCCGGGCTGAAATTACCGTAGAAGGCGTGACGCGCCTCTGTCAGCGGGAGCACGTCGCGGCCGGCGCTTCCTTGCGCCGGCGCTCCGGCGAGGCCGGGACTCCCCTGCAGCGCGTAACCGGCTGCGCCGAACAGCAGAGCCGCTGCGCAAGCCTGGAGCATGCCGCTCCGAACACCCAGCAGCCAGAGCGCGGCCCCGCTGAGCAAGACGAAGAGCAGCAGAATCAGCCAGCCAATCATGGCCGATCTCTCAGCCGAATACGGCGGCGGAGCAGAAAGAATCCGATTAGCAGCAGCGCGACCGGCGCGAGCCACAGCGGCCAGGCAGCTGGTTCAGCCGTCGGCTTATAGGTGATCCACGTCCCATAACGCTGGACCAGCCAGGCTCGGATGGCCGTCGGCTTCTCCCCTGCGGCAATCCGGCGTCGGACGAGATCGCGCATGTCGCCGGCGAGCTCGGCGTCGGAGTCGGCGATCGATTGCCCTTGGCACACCAGGCAGCGCAGCTCCTCCATCAGCGCTTGCGCCTTCGCTTCCTGCTTGGGGTCGGGCAGCTGGCGGTTGGCCCAGTAGGCGGGTGGAAGGTTGCTGTCCGCGAGGAGCGGCTGTGCGATCAGCAGCGCGAGGACCAGCGCGAGCAGCCTCATTTCGCCTGCTCCAGCTTCGACAGGATCATCGGCACGTCCGACGCTTCGATCGGGCCAATGTGCTGGTAACGGATGATGCCGCGGCCATCGACTATGAAGCTTTCGGGAACGCCCGAGGAGCCCAGCGCGATCTGGACGCGGCTCTGATCGTCGCTCCCGATCCGTTCATATGGGTCCCCGTTTCGCGCGAGGAAGCCGGCGACGTCTTCGGGCCGGTCGCGGACGGCGATCCCGTCGACCGTCACTCCACGCGCCCTGAGCTGCTGCAGCACCTTCACCTCGGTGATGCACGGCACGCACCAGCTGGCGAAAATGTTGACGATCCTCGCCTGCCCCGTCGCGAGATCGCGGGAGCTGAGCGCCGGCTTAGTGTCGATCGCCGGTCCAAGGTTGAATGCCGGAACCGGCTTGCCCTCGAGCTTCGACGGGACGGTGGAATCCGACGGCCTTGCGAGCCGCCAGACGAGTCCCGCGATAAGCACGAGCAGAATCGCCAGCGGCGCAAACCGGACAGCGCGGCTCACGCGTAGCGCTCCCGCCAGTCAGGCTCGCGGCGCCGGCGCCGGATGCGCCACAGGCGGCCGATCAAGGCCAGTGCTCCGCCGAATCCGATCAATCCGCCGCCTGCCCAGATCA
>CBHTSV010000195.1:0-3206 GCA_966095215.1 uncultured Sphingomonas sp.
ATCGTCAACGGCTACGCCGAGGGATGGCGCGTGCGGAACGACCCCGAGGAAGTCGCCTGGCGGGAGTCGCTGCTCGAGATGAACCGCCGCCAGCCGAGCTTCCGGCGGAGCCTGCTCGGCGAGATGTTCATCACGCTCTACTTCCCGTCCGCGGACCAGGAGCTAATCGGCTGGCACAACGAGCAGTTCAAGACGCTGGGGCCGGTCCCGAACATGACCCGGATGATCGATCTCGCCTCGTGGATCGACGTGAAGGACGAGCTCAAGAAGGTGAAGGCGCCTACGCTCGTCGGCCATGGACGACAGGACGGCAATACGCCCCTCGCTGCCGGCCGTGCGGTTGCGGATGGAATCGAGGGCGCGCGTTTCGTCGAGCTGGAGAGCGCCAATCACATCCTGCTTGGCGATGAGCCAGCGTGGCCCGTGCTCGTCCGCGAGATGAGGCAATTCCTCAGCGATTGAGTGCTCGGCGAGGCAAGCCGAACATTAAGAATAAGACATGCTGCCGCAATGGTCTCGAATTACGGCAGCTCTTGAGCTAAGCGGTCGGCACCCTGCCTCTCGCGGAGACTAAGTCTTTGAAATCGCTTGTTCTTACGGGGTGGCTGAACGGCGGTGGAGCCGAACGGGTGATCGTCAGCCTGCTCAAGGGCTCCGACCTGGTCGGCGGCCGCGTCGAGCTTGGACTGCTGCGCCGGCAGGGCGCCTATATCGATGATGTGGATTCCCGCCTGATCCACACACGCTCGTGGGGCGAGCGGCTGTTTCCCTCGGACGGGAGCAACTCGAGCTTCTACCAGCCGCACCGGATCGCGATGAGCGCGCTCACCGGTCCTTTGGTCTTCCGGCGGATCATCAAAGCGACGCGGCCGGACCTCGTGCTGAGCGTCGGCCGGGGTCCGAACCTGCTGACGCTGGGCGCGCTCGCGGGCATGGGAGCGAAGCGGCCGGCATGGATCGTCCGCGACGGCAACAACCTCGGGCGGATGACGGGCGACGAGGCGCTCGGCGGAGTCCGGCGCAGCCTCGGTCTCAAGCTCACGCGAAAGGCCTACCGCGCAGCCGACTGCGTGCTCGTCAATTCGGACGCGCTGGCGCGGGACATGGCCGATTTCCTGGACGCGGGAGAAAGCGCGGTGCGGGTCATCAGGAACCCGCTCGGTCTCGACTCCATCCGCCGTGCAGCGCGCGAAGACGTCCCGCTCGGCATCGAAGGCCTCTTCATCTTCAGCGCGGGCAGGCTCGTGCACCAGAAAGGCTACGATGTCCTCATCCGCGCCTTCGCCGCCAGCGCCTTCCGCCGTTCGCACCGGCTGGTCATTGCCGGCGAAGGATCGGAGCTGAACGCGCTGCAGGCGCTGGCAGGCGAGCTGGGGATGGGCGAGCGGGTCCTCTTCCCGGGCTTCCAGAAGAATCCGTGGGCATGGATGCGGCGCTGCGACCTTTACGTTCTGCCGTCGCGGTGGGAGGGATGTCCGAATGCGTTGGCGGAGGCGCTCGCCTGCGGTGCGCCGGCGGTGGCGACGGACTGCCGCTTCGGGCCGTCCGAGCTGATCACGCATGAGCGCGATGGCTGGCTGGTGCCGCCGGAAGATCCGGGGCTGCTGGCGCAAGCGATCGACACGCTGGTGAGCGATGCGGCGCTGCGCGCGCGGCTCGGGGTCGCCGCGACCCGGCGGATGGAGGAGTTCGACCTCAAGCGAATCCTTCCGCAATATGGGGAGCTTTTCGCCGAGGTCGTGCGCAAGCGGCGGCGCGTTCCGGTCCACGAAGATCATGGCTTCGACCAGCCGATCGCGGTGGGGGCCGCCGATTAGCGCGAGCGACCAGGGCGGCCGAATCCTGCTTCGCGGCGGGGTCATTTCCGGCGCGGGCTACATCCTGCGAATCGTGGCACGGCTCATCGTCGCCCTGTTCGCCGCGAGGCTGTTCGGGACGGAGGTGTTCGGGGCGTTCGCGGTCGCCATCGCCCTGGTCGAGGCCGCGGCCGTGGCAGGCGGGCTCAGCACCAAGTGGATGCTGTTCAAGTGGCTCGACTCGAACGAGGCGCAGGAACGGCGCCCGGCCGCGCATGTGCTGATCGACGCCGCGCTGCTGGTCGGCGTAGCGAGCCTCTCGATCAGCCTCGCTATCCTCGGCGGCGTCGAGCGGTCGGGAGCCGTGGCTCCGACGACCAGGCTGGCGATCCTGACGCTTTTGCCGGTGATCGGGCTGCAGTCGCTGATGGACCTGCTGCTTGCCGCCACCCGGTGGAAGCACGTCATGCGCTACGAATTTGCGGCGAAGAGCGTCGTCCAGCCGGCCGCAAGCATCATCTTCGCGCTCATTGCTTTCCTCGCAGGCGGAGGGCCCCGGTCCCTGGCCGTCGCTTATGTCGCGGCGACGGCGCTCGCGTTGGGTTACGCTATTTACGGTGCGCGGCAGAGCCTCGGCGGCTTTGCCTTCGCATCCTACCGTCCGCACGAGCTGCGGGCGAAACTGCGCGCGGCAATGCCCACGACCGCCTCGGACCTCGTGGACGCGCTCTACACGCGTGCGGACATCTATCTCGTCGCGATTCTGCTGGGGGAGAAAGCCGCGGGCATTTACGCCGTCGCCCGGCAGATCAGCCTTCCGGTGCGGCAGACACGGCAGATCTTCGATGCGATGCTGGTCCCGCTCGTCTCGAAGACGCTCTCGCTCGCGGGACCGCGGAGGGCGTTGGCCGCGGCCGGTCAGTCGTCGCGGCTGGTGCTGATCGCGCAGGCGCCGGTTGGCATCGCCCTCGCGGCTGCCGCGCCCGCGCTGCTCGACTTCGCGCACGCGCATTTCCCCTTCGCGGTGTTCGCCGTCTACATCCTCGCGGCGGCGGAGACCCTGCAGGGGACCTTCGGCATCAGCGAGCTGATCATCATCTACGCCTGGCCCAAGCGGCTGGCCTTACTGACCGCTGGGAGCCTTGTGATCGGGATGCTGAGCGCGCTGTTTTTGGCGGGCCAGTTCACTCTGGCGGGAGTCGCAGGCGCAGTGCTTGTGAGCTATGCGATCCGCGCGGCGGGAAGGGAGGCTATCCTGCTGACGGAGCTGCGCCCGAAGATCAGGCTCGGTTTCTGGGGAGGGCCCGCGCTTTCCATCGCCGCCGCAATCCTCGTCGTCGGCGCGATCTATCTTGTCGGAGGCCGCATGCGAGAACAGCGGCTCTCCGAGATCGCGGCGACGATGAGCCT
>CBHTSV010000196.1:0-3101 GCA_966095215.1 uncultured Sphingomonas sp.
GGCGCAGGAGAATGTCGCTCGCGTCTACGAGCGAGTCGACTAGCCGCTGGTGCCGGTGCTGGCGCGGATGGAGCAGCGCGGGATCAAGGTCGACCGCGAGTATCTGGCCAAGCTTTCGTCCGAATTCTCGCGAGACATTCAGGCGCTAGAGGAGAAGATCTACGAGGCGGCGTGCGGGCCCTTCACCATCGGCTCGCCGCAGCAGCTCGGCGAAGTGCTCTACGGCCGGCTCGGGTTGAAGGGCGGGCGCAAGGGCAAGAGCGGCCAATATTCGACCGACGTCAACGAGCTGGAGCGGCTTGCGGCCGAAGGAGTCGACTGCGCGCGGCTGGTGCTCGACTGGCGCCAGCTGACCAAACTCCGCTCAACCTACACCGATGCGCTTCAGGCCGTGATCAATCCGGAGACGGGCCGCGTTCACACCAGCTTCTCGCTGACGGGAGCACAGACGGGGCGGCTGTCATCCAACGACCCGAACCTGCAGAACATCCCGATCCGCACCGAAGCCGGCCGCAAGATCCGCGACGCCTTTGTCGCTGACCCGGGGCATGTCCTACTGAGCGCCGACTACAGCCAAATCGAATTACGCCTCGCGGCACACATGGCCGACGTTCCGCAACTCAAAGAAGCGTTTAACGCCGGTCACGACGTCCATGCGATCACCGCGGAGGAGGTGTTCGGAACGGTCGATCGTGAAACGCGTAACAAGGCCAAGACGATCAACTTTGCGATCCTCTACGGCAGCTCGGCCTGGGGCATCGCTTCGCGGATGGGGCTGGCAAGAGACGAAGGCAAAGCGATCATCGACCGTTATTTCGAACGCTTCCCGGGCATCCGTGCGTTCATGCACAGCACTCTGGCGTTCGCTCGTGAGCACGGCTTCACCCAGACATTGTTCGGGCGGAAGACGCATTTCGAGCCGAACATCCGCTCGCCCAATCCCTCGATCCGCGGCGGGGCCGAGCGCGCGGCAATCAATGCGCCGATCCAAGGCACCAGCGCGGACCTGATCAAGCGCGCGATGGCGCGGATGGATGGTGCGCTGGCGGATGCCGGACTCGGCGACGTCAAGATGCTCCTCCAGGTTCATGACGAACTGGTGTTTGAGGTCCCTGAAGGGCGCGAAGAGGCTGCCGCCGAAGTCATCAAGCGGGTGATGAGCCAGGCCGCCGAGCCGTCGCTCCAGCTCGACGTGCCTCTGGACGTCGAGGTCGGTTGGGGGCCCAATTGGGGCGCCGCCCATTGAGCGACACCGAACGGACCCAGCGTCTCGCAGAAGCCGCGGAGACGGGTCCGGATGCCGACATGGCCACGCTCGCCCGTGGCGGGCGTCTGAACATCTTCGGTTTCGTACTGCGCCTCGCCGCGAGGCTGCCCTTCCTGTTCATCGCCGGCCGAATTTACGGAGCGGAGTCGCTGGGGCGCTTTGCCTACGCAGTCCTGGTCGTCGAGTTCGCAGCGCAGATCGCCGCGCTCGGCCTCCGGCGCGGCCTCGCACAGCTGCTGGCCAATGCGAAGAAGCCTGAAAGTTGCATCGTCGCGGATGCGATGCTGGTCGCGGCGATCGGCTCGGCGATCGGAATGGCGGTGCTCATCGTCTTTCCGCGCGCGATGTACCCGACAACCGCGATCGGAGGCATGGACCGACTGCTCGCAATCACGGTGCTCGCCATCGCCTGGACCGACATCGCGCTTGCCGCGCTCGCGTACCAGCACGACGTCGCCTCGACGGTTCGCGCGCGGTCGATCGTTGAGCCGTGGGTGATCAGCATCGTCGCCTACGGCTGGTCCTGGATCTCGCTGAAGGACGGGCTCATCGTCTCTTATGTCTTCTCGATGGTTGCCGCGCTTTTCGCCGCGCTGATCCCGCTGATCCGCTGCTACGGCATCCCCCGCGACTGGAAGCCCGATCTGCCGACGGCCTGGCGGACCGCCGTGCGCAACGTTCCAGTCGCGGCCGCCGACGCCGTCGAATGGGCGTCGCGGCGCGTGGACCTCGCCGTGCTGGGCGCCTTTATGCCGGCTGCGTTCGTCGGGATCTATTATGTCGCGCAGCAGGTCGCGACCTTGCCGGCCAAGCTCAAGACCAGCTTCGAGCCGGTCCTGGGGCCGGCGATCGCGCGCAAGATCGCGGTCGGCGACCGCGCTTCGGTGGCGCAGCAGGTGCGGCAGGTCACCTACTGGATCATCGCCGCGCAGATCGGAATCGCGCTGGCCCTGGCAATTCCCGCTCGCGCCGTGATGGCGCTCGTCGGCTCGGGCTTTACCGGCGGCACCGCGACCCTCGGCTTCCTGCTCGCGGCCGAGGTCATCGCCGCAACGGCGGTCGTCAGTGAAGCGGCCCTGATCTACGTCGCGCGCGGCGCGAACATGATCATCAGCCTGATCATGCTTGCCCTCGAAGCCGGTCTCGCCGCCGCGCTGATCCTGATCTTCAGGGATCAGGGTTTGCCGCAAGCCTATCAGGCGACGGGACCCGCGATCGGACTGTGCGTGGCGCTCGGGTTCGCCTCGATTGCAAAAGCATGGCTTCTGAAGAAGAAGCTGCAGGCGCCGGTTTCCGGTTGGCGCTGGGATATCGGCTGGGCAACCGCGGCTGGGCTCGTGGTTGGGGCGGGCGTGCACTGGTGGATTCCCGAGGGCTGGCAGCTGATCCTCGGGCTTCCGGCGATCCTGATCGCTTTCTTCGCAGTGCTCTGGACCAAGGGATTTGGACCCGAGGACCGCGAGCTCTTCCGCCTGACGAAGACCGACGTCCGCGAGTTGCGCGAAGCAGAGGAGGCGGCGCTCGCCCGCGACCAGATCAGGGACGACATCGTCTAGCTGGCCGGCGCCGCGCGTGAGCTAATGTCGGAAGTGCCGCATCCCTGTGAAGAGCATGGTGATGCCCGCCTCGTCGGCCGCGGCAATCACTTCTTCGTCGCGGATCGAACCGCCCGGCTGGATCACCGCGGTCGCTCCCGCTTCCACTGCCGCGAGTAGCCCGTCGGCGAACGGGAAGAAGGCGTCTGAAGCCACGGCGGAGCCGATGGTGCGTGCCTCCGGCCAGCCGTTCGCCTCGGCCGCTTCCCTCGCGCGGATTGCCGCGATGCGGGCGCTGT
>CBHTSV010000197.1:0-7514 GCA_966095215.1 uncultured Sphingomonas sp.
CTGGCCTTTGCGGCGCTGCCGGCGCTCCTCGCGATCCTGATCGTCATCCCGCAACTGGATCTCATGCATCGCCACCAGGAGGTCGTTCCGCTCGATTGGCGCTCGTACCTGGGCGGCTTTGAACCGACGAAGCTGGCTGCGCTGCTTCTCGGCCATGCCCTGTTCGGCCTGACGGTGGGAGCAATCTACACGCATCCCGTAGGCTACTCTGTCGGCCGGCCGCGTCACCACGGAACCGCGGCGCGGCGCAATCCTGCGCGATCCAATGGCAAACGCCGGCAGTCCGACGGACGCTTCATTTTCGCGACAGGTATCGAGTGCAGCTATCCGACGATCGAGCAGGGCAGTTGGCGCCGCGACGAGATGGACGCGATGCGCCACTATCAGAGTTGGCAGCACGACTTCGAGCTGGCGCGAAGGATCGGCGTTTCGCACCTGCGTTACGGACCGCCCCTGCACTTGATCTATGACGGGCCCGGCACGTTTCGCTGGGAGCTGATCGACGAGGCGATGGCTGACCTCGAGGAGCATGGGCCCGAGCCGATCGTCGACCTGTGCCACTTCGGAGTCCCGCGCTGGCTGGGCAATTTCCAAAATCCCGATGTGCCATTCGCACTAGGCGAATATGCCGCGGCATTCGCGACGCGCTATCCGTGGGTGCGGTTCTACACTCCCGTCAACGAAATGTACGTCTGCGCCCGGATGAGCGCTCTCGACGGCGTGTGGAACGAGCAGCTGCGGGACGTGGGTGCGTTCATCACGGCTTCCTTCAACCTCGCCGCGGCAAGCGTCGGCATGACCGATGCGATCCTCCGCGTTCGGCCGGACGCCATTTTCGTCAACAGCGAGAGCAGCGAATTCTATCAGCCCTGTTGCCCTGATCCCGAAATCGAAGCGCTCGCGAATCTCGAGAATGAGCGGCGCTTCCTGCCGCTCGACCTTCTCTACGCCCATGAGGTTAGCGAACGGATGCGCGGTTGCATCCGGGAGCAGGGCCGCGTCGAGGAGTATCACCGGTTCCTCGCTCGCGAAGTGCCGCGCCGGACGATCCTCGGCGTCGATTACTACGAATGGAACGAGAAGCTCATCGACCAGCAGGGCTACAAGCGCGCGCTCGGCGAGCTCTTCGGCTGGTACGTGATCGCGAACCAATATTGGGAACGTTACCGGCGCACGATGATGCACACCGAGACAAACCGCATCGACGCGTCGGACGCTCCACGCTGGCTGTGGCGGCAGTGGCATAATGTCCAGCTGCTGCGCCGCGCAGGCGTGCCGCTCGTCGGCTTCACCTGGTACAGCGTCACCGACCAGATCGACTGGGGCATCGCTCTCGAGCAAGCCATTGGAAGGATCGATCCGGTGGGCCTTTTCGACCTGAACCGCGATCCCCGCGCGGTCGGCCTCGCCTACATGCATCTCATCGACATGCATCGCGACCAGCCCGAATATCGCGAATGCGAGGCGCTCAGGAAGGTGCTCGCCTGATGCCTGGTTTCCTTGGCGCCCACGGCTACGACCCCGGCCCGACCCAGCGTCCGCTGCTCGCCGGCGCGATCTCGGGAGTCCTCGCGACGATCCCGGCGATCGTGATCCTCTCCGTATTCGGATCGCTCAAGGTCGAAGCGCGAATTCTAGGGCTTACCGAGCTGATGACGGTCGGCGTGGGATTGCCGGTGATGGCTCTCGCGGGCGCAGCCTACGGGCGCCTGTTCGGCCGCGCAGCGAATGACTTGCGGGGCGGATGGCTGTTCGGAATGGCGTTTGGCTTTGCCTTGTGGGCGGCCGGCGCCGTCCTGGTCATCCCTCTCGCCAGCGGCGGCCATGCTCCGGCGGGCGAGGCCGCCGTCGGCGTATTCCTGTCGCTGGTCGGGTGGGGCGCCGCGCTCGGCATCGCTCACCCCTTCGTCCACCATCCGCTTCACGAGCGGCTCGAAACGGCCGCGCGGCACATCGGCCCGCACGCGGGCGCGCCGCGAGTGAAGACAGGAAACCGCTCGATCAGGCCTCGACCGGAAGAGCCTCCAGCCCGACCGCAGCCTTGAGGTCCTCGACCAGGTCGAGCCGCTCCCAGGGGAAGAAGTCGCCCTCCGCCTTGCGGCCGAAATGGCCATAGGCAGCGGTCGGGCGGTAGATCGGCTTGTTGAGCCCGAGGTAGGTGCGGATGCCGCGCGGCGTCAGACGCCCGAGCGTGCCGATCTTGCCGATCGCCTGCTCGAGCCTCTCGTCATCAACGATGCCGGTGCCGTGGGTATCGACGTAAAGCGACAGCGGCTCGGAAACGCCGATCGCATAAGCGAGCTGGATCGTGCAGCGCCGGGCAAGGCCCGCCGCGACGATGTTCTTGGCAAGATAGCGCGCGGCGTAAGCGGCCGAACGGTCGACCTTGGTCGGGTCCTTGCCGGAGAAAGCGCCGCCGCCGTGGGGCGCCGCGCCGCCATAGGTGTCCACGATGATCTTGCGGCCGGTGATCCCGGCATCGCCCTCGGGCCCGCCGATCTCGAAGCTGCCGGTCGGGTTGATGTGATAGACGGTCTCGTTGCCGAGCAGCTGCGGCGGCATCACGCGTGCCACCACGTCCTTCACATAAGCGTGGAGCTCCGCCTGCTTCTCGCCCTGGTCGTAGCCGGGCTTGTGTTGGGTCGAGACGACGATCGCCGTCGCCTTGGCGGGCTTGCCGTCTTCAAAGCGCAGCGTGACCTGGCTCTTGGCGTCAGGCTCGAGGAAGGGCGCGGTGCCGGCGTGCCGGTCCTTCGCCATCTCCATCAGGATCTTGTGGCTGTAGTCGAGCGTCGCCGGCATCAGGTCGGGGGTCTCGTCGCAGGCGAAACCGAACATGATGCCCTGGTCGCCTGCTCCTTCGTCCTTGTTCTCCGCCGCGTCGACGCCCTGCGCGATGTTCGCTGACTGCGGGTGGAGATGGTTGGCGAAGTCGAAGCGGTCCCAGTGGAATCCTTCCTGCTCATAACCGATGGTCTTCACCGCATCGCGCACGGCCTGCTCGATCTCTTCGCGAATGCCTGGTGCCCAATTGCCCTCGCGGTCCATGATCCCCGTACCGCGGATCTCGCCCGCCAGGACGACCCGGTTGGTGGTCGTCATCGTCTCGCAGGCGACGCGGGCTTCCGGGTCCTTCGACAGGAACAGGTCGACGATGGCGTCGGAAATCTGGTCGGCGACCTTGTCCGGATGGCCTTCGGAAACGGATTCGGACGTGAAGAGATAGGAGCTGCGCATGAGTGGAGAGCGTTCCTGAATTAAAGATATAAAGAAAGCTTTATATGTCGCCTCTAGCGGCGGGTACGGCCGAGCACAATGGCCCCGAACAGCAATGCAAAAGCCAGCACCAGCGGGATCGAATTGCCGAAGCGCGCGAAGGGCGGCGGCGAATTGGCGGCCGGCGGAAGGACAGCATCGATAACCCCCGCTTTTTGCCAGGGGAGTTGCTGAACGACCTTGCCGCGGGCGTTGATGACTGCGCTGATTCCCGTCGGCGTGGAGCGAAGCACCGGCAGGCCTTCCTCGGCGGCGCGAAGGCGCGCCTGGGCGAGGTGCTGCGGCGGGCCCCAGCGGCCGAACCACGCATCGTTCGACGGATTGAAGATGAAGGCCGGCCGGTTCTGCCAGTCGACGACATGGCCGGAGAAAATGATCTCGTAGCAGAGTTGCAGCCCGACCTTGCCCCAATATTGGCCGAGCCAGATCGTCCGCGGCCCCGGCCCCGGAGTGAAATCGATGTCGCCGGGCGCGAGACGCGAGAGGCCGATCGCCGACAGCAAGGGCCGCATCGGCAGATACTCGCCGTAGGGCACGAGGTGCGCCTTGTCGTAACGACCGATCACGCGCCCATTCTGCGCCAGTGCGTAGATGCTGTTCGCTGCGCCATCGACGTGCACTCCGTCACGCGACGCGATTGCGATCCCGCCGGTGAGCAGCCGGTCGTTCGGGCCGAGCAGGGCAGTGGCCCGCGTCCGCTCGAACTCGGCGAAAGCCTGGTGCTCGTCCGTTCGCGCATCTTCCAGCGGGTCCGTCACCGCCGCTTCGGGCCACAGGAGCAGGCGCGGCTCGTCCGATGCCCGACCGGATAGAGTTGCAAGGCGGCGTGCAGCTTCTTCGCTGAAGCCCGGCCGCCATTTATCCTCCTGGCCGATATTCGGCTGGACGATCCGGACCGTGCGGACCGTGAGTGCGTCAGCAGGAACGGCCGATGCCGGCAACAGATAGATTAGCGCAGAAACTCCGACGATCAGGGTGATCGGCAGCCATTTTCGATAGTAGCCAAGCCATATCGCGGCGCCGAGAAGCACCGCCAGGCCTGAGAGGCCATAGGTACCAATCAGCGCGGTCGTGCCGATGAGCGGGGTGGGGGCCAGTGCCGCAGCGGCGGGGTTCCAGGGAAAGCCCGTGAACATCGTCGCTCGGAGCCATTCGCTGATCGCCCAGGCGCCGGCGAGACCGAGCACTAGCGGCGTCCGGTTCTCCGCCCCGAAGCGCCACGCGAGCCCGGTTGCGAGCGCCGGATAGACGGCGAGGTAGAGCGACAGCAGCACGACGGCGATCCAGCCCAGCCACACGGGCATCGCTGCCTGGAAGGTAAAAGCCGTTGCGATCCAGTTCAGGCCGATGACGAACTGGCCGAGACCGAAGAGCCAGCCGATGAGGATTGCGCGCCAGAGGCTCGGCGACCGGTAAACCAGCTCGCAAAGGACAGCGAAGGCAACCAGCAGCAATGGCCACAAAGCGGCCGGCTCGAAGGCGAAGGCCGAGGCTGCGCCGGCGACGAATGCGATGAGGAACGGCATTGGCTGGCGTCATTGCGAGGAGCGAAGCGACGAAGCAATCCAGAAAACGGCTGGATTGCTTCGCTACGCTCGCAATGACATGTCGCACATATGACCCTGCCGCCTTTCCATCTCGCCTTTCCCGTCGACGACCTTGCCGCCGCGCGTCGGTTCTACGGCGACCTGCTCGGCTGCCCCGAAGGCCGCAGCGCCGACCATTGGGTCGACTTCGACCTCTACGGCCACCAGATCGTGGCGCATCTCGCGCCGGACGCGGCCCGCGCCCGCGCGACCAATCCAGTCGACGGCGATGAGGTGCCGGTGCCGCATTTCGGGCTCGTCCTGCCGATGGATCAGTGGAAAGTGCTGGCCGAGCGTCTCCAGAGCGCAGGCGTGCAGTTCGTCATTGAGCCCACGATCCGCTTCAAGGGCGAGCCAGGCGAGCAGGCGACGATGTTCTTTCTCGACCCCGCGGGAAATGCGCTCGAGTTCAAGGCGATGGCGGATCCGGCCAAGCTATTCGCGAAGGAATAAGTTCAGGATTTCGCCGGAGTGCAGCGCAGCAGGGGCAGGCGGCTGCCGAGCTGGTCGACGAGCTCGAACGTATAGCCGTGCTTCGACAGGTCGGCCTGGACCTTCTCGGTGGTCAGAGCGCCGTCGACCGGATGCACTTCGACGATGATCCTCGGGCGGAATCGCTGGAAGAAATCGGAATCGCCGAAAATGACGCCTTCCGCGCCCTCGATGTCGCTCTTGATGAAATCGACCTTCGGCAGCTCGTAGCGGCGCGCGATGGACGACAATGTAAATGATGGGACGAGCTCGGCATGGCCGAGGCGGTCGCCGACGCAATCCGTGGCCGACGAGCCCAGATTCCCTTCAGCGGAGAAGCTCACGCCCTCGTCGTGGATCCATACGGCGCCCTCGATCAGCTCGATGCGCTTGCCCGTGCGGCTTTGATACAGCTCAAAATTGTTGTGGACCGCGACGATGTTGGCGCTGTCCGCTTCGACAGCGATGACGGTCCCGGACTTCCCGCACCGCTCCCTGAACAGGATTGAGGTCAGTCCCGAATAAGCGCCGAGGTCAATGGCGACGCTGCCATCGCCGAGCTCGGCGAAGTCCAGATACTGGTCGGCGGTGACCAGCGGCTCGGCCAGGCTGTTGAAGAAGACCGGATGCAGGGAAAAGCCGGGCATTTCGTGAAATTTCGGCGCGGAATAGTCGACGAGCTCGGTCCCACCCACCAGCTCCGGGACGACCGCGCCGTGGAAGAATTCAAAGCCGCTCACGACGTCGTTGGCATAGATTGCGTGAGCGCGGTTGATCCGCACAACGCGCTTGCCGTCCGCGATGTCGATGATGTCCTTGCCGAAATTGACGTCGAGGCCATGCTGCCTCGCGGCTTTCCTGACCAGGTTCGGGTGAACAACCGACATGTAGGCCGGCATGAATGCCGCACTCAGCCGCTCGTTTTTCTGGATGAATGACTTCAGCGACTGCATGTAACTCATCGGAGCACCCCCGTGCGGCACGACTGCCGTTCAATCCCGGACGCGTTGTCCGGGATTATGATTAACGGAGAGTATAGAGTTTCGATCTATTCCGCCTGATTACGCGGCCGTGAAGGGTCGCAGCCGATCGGGGGACCTTCTGTATGGCGTTTGCTTTCGCGAGGCGCGGTCCCGGCTTCTCGCCCGTCGCGCAGATGGCTCTCGCCATCGTGCTCGGCCTCGCTCTCGCGAACCTTCTGTTCAACGCAATCGCCAGCGCCGCGGGCGCAGGTTACCCCTATACGTCGTTTCTCTTCCGGCCGCTCGACCGGTTCGGCGACTTCTTCAAGCTCGTCTTTTCCTATCCCGGCCCGCCACTGCACCCTGCCGCGAGCTACTGGGGCGTGGACGATCTGCTCGCGCGCCATCTCGCGGACGTGAAACGGTTCGAAGGAACCGACGTGAACCACTTCCACGTTCCTCCGGTGCCGACGCTTCTCGCGCTCGCGGCACGCCGGCTGATGAGCTTTGTCGACCCGGTTCTTCTGTTCCTCGGCTTCGTTACCGCGGCGCTTGCGGCGCTCTTTGCGACGGTGCTGCGCGCTTCGCCGCGAGGGCGCACCGGTCTAGCGTTCGCGACCATCGCGCTTCTCGGCTACCCGACGCTCCTCGCGATCGACCGGGGACACTTCTGCTCCCTGATCTGCGCGCTGCTGATGATCGCCGCGACTCTCCGAACGCTGCGCGACCGATGCGACGGATGGGCGATCCTCATGTTTGCGGTCGCGCTGAACATCAGGCCGAACGCGGGTGTCATCCCGTTGGCGCTGTTCCTGGGCAGATGGGGTTTGAGCTTCCGCGGCGTAGCCATGCTCGGCCTTGCGTCGCTCGGCCTGTTCGTCGGCGGTCTCGCCTTGGCGCACCAAATCTACCCGGCGTACACGTTCGACAGCTTCCTCGCCGGCCTTCGCGACTACGGCAAGGGCTATGCGGGCGGCGATATCGGCTATCCGAACGGCTCATCGCTGTACGGCATGCTTCGGGCGCCGCTGGGCTACGGAGCGTGGATGCTGGCTCCGCCCTTCTTCGTCGGCGGGCTCCTGCTCGCGGCGGCGATCCTCGAATCGCGGCAAGGCGTGCTTCGGCCCGCGGAATGCCTGTTCGTCACGCTCTGCGCCTACACGCTCGGGAGCCATGTCTTCGCCGATTACCACCTGCTGGTCTTCATCATCCCGCTTGT
>CBHTSV010000198.1:0-3656 GCA_966095215.1 uncultured Sphingomonas sp.
ATCCCCTGCCAGGTGCCGAGCATGAGGCGGCCGCCCTCGACCGGGATCGCAAGCGATGTCTGCGTGAGCGCGCTTCTAAGGTGCGCCGGCATGTCGTCGGGCCCTTCGTCATCATGCTCGTAGCCACCGCCCTCCGGCGCGATCCGTTCGAAATAGCGTTCCAGGTCCCGCCGCGCAGCAGGCGCCGCATTCTCCTGGATGAGAAGGGACGCTGAGGTATGGCGGCAAAACAGAGTCAGAAGACCGTCGGCAATCCCGCTGCTGCCGACCCAATCGCTTACTTTATGCGTCATTTCGTGCAGTCCACGCCCGGGCGCGCGAACGCTCAACTTTCCGATCGATTGCCGCATGCCGCGCGGCGCTAGCCGATTTAAGTAGCGGCAGCCAGTTCGGGAAAAGGCGAAAAAAGAAAGGCGCCCGCCGGGTGGCGAGCGCCTCCAAATTCATTCTCCGGCAGCTCAGCCGTTCGAGCCGCCGCCACTCCAGCCCCCACCGAGGAGCCAGGTCCAGAATCCTTCGCGAGTTGGCTTCTTCATATCTTGTCCCCGTTCCCTACTTCGATTCGGCACTCAATGGGTATTAACCTTACTCAATATGGTCAACGAGGTCTTAACCATTTCGGCGTCTCAAATCGAGAATGGGGCGGAAAGCCGCAGATAGAAAGCTGACTGAGCGGCCGATTCGGGGGCGAGTCTCGTCGCGCATTGCCGGGATCAATGGATGGCACGGCGCTCACGCGACACGAGCGTTGCGCTGAGTGTTCACCGGACGCGCAAAAGCGCCCGCGAAGTCTCGCAGGCGCCTGCTAAGCTATTGAACGAAGGTCAGGAAATGGCCCGGCCTTGCCGAGCCCAGCGGTCAGCCGTTCGAGCCGCCGCCGCACCAACCCCCACCAAGGAGCCAGGTCCAGAACCCGACGCGGAGTTGCTTCTTCATGGTCAATCCCCTGTCCAAAACACGATTCGGCAATGAGGGGATATTAACCTTAATCGTTATGGTTAGCAAACCGTTAACCAATTGCCGCGAACGTTACTTGCGCGGCACGGATGCGCGGCGTGAGCGCCGAGGGAATTCAGGAGTGTCGGAGGTCGCGCGTCAGGCAACGCGGCGGCGGTCGTTCGTAATGCGCTTGAGCAAGCTTTCGAGGCTCATCGGGCGGCCGACGATATAGCCCTGCGCGACGTCGCAACCCATGTCGATGAGCGCGTCGAGGATCTCGCTCTGTTCGACGCCTTCGGCGACGACTTTGCGGCCCAGAGAGTGGGCGAGACCGATGGTCGAGTGGACCATGAGGCGGTCACTGCGATTATCCGTAAGTCCTTTGACAAAGCTCTGATCGATCTTGATCTCGGTCGCGGGAACCTTCTTCAGATACTCAAGCGTCGAAAGGCCGGTCCCGTAATCGTCGATCGAGACCTCGATACCGAGATCGCGAAGCCGGTTGAGCGTTTCGAGCGAGTCGCCGGAATCCACGAGCTCCGACGTCTCGGTCAGCTCGAGCGTCAGTTGCCTCGGGTCCAGGCCGTGGCGGGCGATCAAGGCCGTCACGCGCATCACGAACTGCTTGTCCGTGAGCAGCCGCGCCGAAAGGTTCACGGCGACGCGGAAGTCGTGCCCGCGCTTGTTGATGATGGCGGCGGCCGCCGCAGCTTTTTCGAGAACGAAATCGGTCAGCTTGCCGATGCGGTCGTGCTGCTCCGCGGCGGCGACGAACTCCGTCGCGGCAATCGGGCCCTTGTCCGGGTGAGTCCATCGGGCCAGCGCCTCCGCGCCGATGATCCGGCGCGATTTGAGATCGAGCTGCGGCTGGAAGGCGATCCAGACTTCGCCCTTGTCGATCGCCGTGTCGAGTTGGCTGAGCATGGACAGCCTCCACGACGCATCCTCTACCGAAGCCGGATCGTGGCACTTCCATTTGAGGCCATCGTGGGCGGCTTCCTCGGCGGCAACCAGAGCGCTTGCGAGACGGGTGGCGAGTGGACGTCCGCTGCCTATCTCGACGCCGAAGCTGATCGAAGGGTCGACCGAGAGATTGGCGACCCGGACCGGATTTCGGAAGAGCGCATAAAGCGCGTCGATATGATGGCCGAACGGCTTCCGCGGCTCTTCGAACCAGGCAAAGATGCCTCCGTCGCCCTGGTAGAAGGTGCGGTCTCCGGAGCCGACCGAAAGCCGGGCGATGATCTGTTCTACCAGCTGGCGCTCGCTGTCGGCGGGCAGCGCCGCGACGATGTCGGCATAGTTGAGAATGCGGGCGACGATCAGCGCCTGGTCGCGCCCCGCGCGATTGGCCCGCAGAGCGTTCAGGTTCGGCAAGCCCGACACGGCATTCACGAGGCCGCGATGACGGAACAGGCGCCTGGTCAGGATGATGCCGATGATCGACGTGACGAACAGCCCGGGCATGATGTCGACGAAGATCAGCTTCCTTTCGAGCGCCGCCGGCCCCAAGAACAAGGCGGCTGTCCAGCCGCCGATCAGTACGCCCTGGAGCGAATGGCGGCGACGGGTCAGTGCGAGCGCGGCGATTGCCAGCGACGCGACGAAAAGCGGCAGCCAACCCAGATAGCGCGGGATTCCAGCCCTCAGCGTCTCCGCGGCGATGATGTGGATATAGGCGCCGCCCATCTTGCCGCTGCCGGGCACGAAATATTGATCGCCGATGCCATCGCTATCCGTTCCGATCACCACGTCCCGGCCGCGGAACAGGCCCGGCTTGAACTGGCCCTTCAATACCTTCGAAGCAGAAACGGTGGTGATCGACTTCGGATCGATCGAGTAATCGGGAATGAAACTCTCGTTGAGCGCCCCCGACCGTCCCGACAGAAGTGAAGAGAAGGAGTGAACCTGTCGCCCATTCCACTCCATCGAATAAGGGATTCGCCAGACGGCATTCTGCCAGTTGTACTCCCAGTCGATGGTCGCGACCGGCGCATTCCCGAAGGCGGGCAGGGGCACAGCGCGCTGCCCGGCCGAGTTCGTGCCGGTGAGAGTTCGCACGGCTAGGATAACCCGGTTCGATCGCGTCAGGGCATCGGCGAACTGCCGGTCGTCGACCGGATCGGTAGCTCCAAAAAAGCCGATGTCGAAGAAGATGCGCTTCGCCCCGGCCTTTGTCAGCACGTCAGTCATTTCGGCATGATTGCTCCGCGGCCACGGCCAACGCCCGACCTGGCGCAGCGACTCGTCGTCGATCTTGACGAGGACGATGTCGCCGCTCGCCTTGTGCCAGTGCAGGCTGTTGCGGCCCGAGCGGAGCAGGTCCTCGGCGATCTCGCCGAACTGGAGCAGGCCGAAAATCAATCCTGCGAGCGCCGTCCAAAGCAGTACCTTGAGCGGCCCCCGTTGGGATTTCGATTTCTTGCCGGACGGCACCGAGCGATCTCTCCAAAAAATCCTGCGCACACGCATGCGCGCGAAAAGGTTAGGAAACGTTTAACCGCGACACGATTAACGGCGCAGGCCCACTCGACAGCCGTGAGCCGAGCCGCCACAAAAGCCGCCGCTGATCAGCGCCGGAGGGCCCATGTACTTAGTATCGATCCTGTAGATCTTCGTGGTTTCCTGTTTCTTCTGTTATTATGTGGTCTTGTAGGTCACACCGGAGCTGCACAAGCCGCTGATGAGCGTGAACAATGCGAATTAATCGTTTATCG
>CBHTSV010000199.1:0-4207 GCA_966095215.1 uncultured Sphingomonas sp.
TCCGGTGCCGAAGCTCCCCGCAGGCTGCGCTCGACCGCCGAGCACCGGCAGCTCGAACAGGCCGAGCAGGTTTGCGGTGATCGTCGTCGCGAGCAGGAGCAGGAGCATGATCGTGCGCGGGTCCTGCAGCTGGAAGGCCCAGCCGGCCTCCGCTCCCGCTGCCCGGATTGCTAGCAGCGCGACGCCGAGCGCCCCGGTCCCGACCACCGCGCCTGCGGTGTAGGCGAGCGCGTCCGAGCGTGCCTCGCCAGCGCTCACGGCGGCTTTCGAGACGTGCAATGCCTTCAGTGCCAGGATCGGGAAGACGCACGGCATAAGGTTAAGCAGGATTCCGCCCGCGATCGCGCCGAGCACCGCCCAAAGGATTGCCTGCATCCCGAAGTCGCCGATCGGGGAGCCCCCTTCCGGCACCGGTCCGGCCACTGCCTGGAACTCGAGTCCGCGACGATCGCCGAGCGCAAGCACTCCGGCGAATTGCTTCGGCGCGGTCCCCTTCGCCTGCAACTCAGCGACGAGGAAATCGCCCGAGCGGCGGAAGGTCTGCTTCGCTTCATAATCGATCGCATTGTCGGTGATCGGGAACAGGTACGGCTCACCAACGCTGACGCTTGCGGGCAGTGGGACCGCGACGCGAAGCTTATCGCCCACGACTTCGAACCGGGCTTGCGTGGCCAGCGGCCGCGGCAGCGCGCGACGCCATTCATCGAATTGCGCCCGTTCCGGCGTCCCCGTCCCGACTGTCAGGTCGAGCGTCAACTCGCCCTGCTCGGGAACGCAGATCTTGTCGGTGCAGGCGAGCCAATGCGCCTCGGCTCGGATGGGGATTGCGCCCTTCGCGTCCACCGGCACCTTCAGCCGGACGAGCACAGCATAGTCGCGCTCGTAGACGTAGTTCATGAGGTCCGCGACGGTCAGCCGCGTCGGCACCGGATAGCGAAGCGGCCCCGCGGCAAATCCCGGCGGCAATTGCCACTTCACGTCCATCGGAAGGCCGGCATCGCCCGGGTTCAACCAATAGCCGTGCCAGCCAGGATTGGTGCGCATGTGGATCGCGAGCTCGACCTCGCCGCCGGGAGGCGCGGGCCCTTCGGCGATCAGCTCGGGCTCGATCCCGCGCGCGCCGGCGAGCGCTGGCACGAAAAACAATGCAAGCAAGATCAGGAGCCGCCGAAGCATCGTTTCGGCGCTAGAAGGTTGCTGAGCCCTAGTCGAGAAGCGTAAATTGCGCAGCCGAAATCAAGGAGACTCGCCATGCGTGTCGCTACCGTCGCTGCAATCGGGCTAATTTCCGTCAGCATCGGGGCGAGCGCGTGGGCGATGCCGGGCGGCGGAGGCGGCGGCGCTACCGCTTCCACGCCGAGCAGGGACGCGCCCGAGTTCGATGCGGCCGATGAATATCGCAAAGGCATCGAGGCACTGAAGGCTCAGAAATATCCGGAAGCCAAGGTCTCGTTCAAGAAAGTGCTGGACGTCGCGCCAACCGACGCCGCGACCAATCTCCTTGCCGGGATGGCGGATGCGGGGCTCAATGACCTCAAGTCCGCGCAGAAACATTATGAGAAAGCGGTCAAGGCGGACAAGAAGCTGGTCGCCGCCCACCAGGAGCTTGGCATCACCTACGCGAAGCTCGGCCAGCGCGACAAGGCGCAGACGGAGCTCGCGATCCTGCAGAAGCTCGACCAGGACTGCGCGGGGACATGCAAGGACGCTAAGACGATCAAGGATGCGATTGCCGCGGTGCAGGCCGCGCTTGGTGCTCCGACGCAGGCGAGCCTGCAGACCAGCCCTCCGCTGCTCTTCGCCAACGCCGAAGCAGGCGATTCCGCCTACTTGGAGGCAGTCGGACTGATCAACGAAGGCAAATATGAGCAGGCGATCGTCTCGCTCGACCGCGCCAAGGCGAGCTTCGGCGCGCACCCGGACATTCTCACTTACCTCGGCTTCGCGAACCGCAAGCTCGGCCGCTACGACGTCGCGGTCAGCTATTACCGGCAGGCGCTCGCCGCCGCGCCGACCCACAAGGGCGCGACCGAATATTATGGCGAGCTGATGGTCGAGCGCGGCAATCTTGCCGGCGCGAAGGCGATGCTGGCGAAGCTCGACAACTGGTGCACCTTCGGCTGCGCCGAGGCCGACGAACTGAGGCGATGGATCGAGGCCAGAGGCAAGCCCGCCTCCTGATCCTTGCCGCCTCGCTGCTGCTGACCGGCGCCGCCGAGCGCCGGCAGTTGCCGATCCGCGAATCGCGCTGGCTGCAAACGCCTGACCTGGTGAGCGACCTGACGCTTCAGCCGCAGGAATGTCTCGCCTGGCCGAAGGACGCGCGGCAGCGGCAAGCGGTGGAGATTGGGCGCGCCCTGTTCCGCTCGCCCTTGCTGCTCGGTGGCCAGGCCGCGCGCGCCGGCCTCTCCTGCGCCAGCTGTCATCGGAATGGCCGCACCAATCCGCATTTCCATTTCCCCGGGATTTCCGGTCAGCCAGGCACGGCTGACGTCACCGCCTCGCTGATGAGCGAGAAGCGCGGCGATGATATCTTTAACCCGAAGCCGATTCCCGATCTCGCTGGGGATCCAAGGAAGCTGAAGGTCAAGGGAACGCCGAGGCTTCATGGCTTCATCCACGGGCTTATCGCCGAGGAGTTCACCGGTCCTGAGCCATCGCCAGTCGCCCTGGACGCTGTTGACGCTTACGTCAGCGCTTTGTCTGCTGCCGCCTGCAAAGGCCCTGCGACTGTTCCGATTGCGCTCGAATCAAAGCTGGCGGAGGTTGATTCCGCCGTGGCGCTCGCGGCGAAGGCCTATGCGAACGGCGACGCCGAAACAGGGCGGGACCTGCTCTCAGCGGCACGCTCGACCTTGGGTGCGATCGACGAACGGTTCCAGCTGCCGGGACTCGAGCCTTCGCGCCGGCAGCTGAAGGATGCGTCGGCTGAGCTCTTCCAACTCCAGCAGACGCAAAGCCCGGCACTATGGGCAAAGTGGAAGCGCGACTGGCCGCAACGCAAGCGGATGCTACGCTCCGCCTGGCCGCGGTCGCTGTACAATCCGCAAGTGCTTCGGAAGCTGCTCGCCCGGTCTTAGTCGAGGTTCGGCCTGAGCCACCGCTCGGCGCGCTCGACCGAGACCTCCCGCCGTGCAGCATAATCCTCGAGCTGGTCGCGGCCGATGCGCGCCACCCCGAAATACTGGCTGTCGCGATGGCCGAAGTAGAAGCCGGAGACGGCCGAGGTCGGAAGCATCGCGAAATTCTCGGTGAGCGTGACCTCGCCCGGATTGCCCCCGAGCATGTCGAACAGGATCGGCTTCAGGCTGTGATCCGGGCAGGCGGGATAGCCCGGCGCCGGGCGGATGCCTTGATACTTCTCGCGGATCAGCTGCTCGTTGGTGAAATGCTCGTCAGCATAGCCCCAGAACCGGTTGCGGACCTGCGCGTGAAGCACCTCGGCGAAGCTCTCCGCAAGGCGGTCGGCCAGCGCTTTCAGGAGGATATCGTCATAGTCGTCGACGGTCTGCTTGAACCGCTCGAGGTGCGGCTCGAGCCCGTGAATCCCGACCGCGAAGCCGCCGATCCAGTCCTCGCCGTCCGGATCGATGAAGTCAGCGAGGCACAAGTTCGACCGGCCTTCGCGCTTCTTCACCTGCTGGCGAAGGAAGGGCAGGCGCGTCCAGTCGTTGCCGGCCAGCACGAGCACGTCGTCGCCCTCCCGCCTGCAGCGCCAGAGGCCGACTGTAGCTTTGGGAGTCACCCAACGCTCGGCGATCAACTGATCGAGCATCTCCTGCGCATCGGCGAACAGGCTGCGAGCACTTTCGCCCACCACCGGATCCTCGAGGATCGCTGGATAGGTGCCGGCAAGCTCCCAGGCGCGGAAGAAAGGCGTCCAGTCGATCGAGGCCTTCAGGTCCTTCAGCGGCCAATCGCCGAAATGATGAAGGCCCGGATACTGCGGCGCCGGTGCTTTGCCTGACGGGTCGTAGGCGAAACCGTTGGCGCGCGCCTCATTCAGCGTTGCCAGCTCACTTTGGCCGCTGCGCTCGCGCGATTTCCGGAGCCTGTCGTAATCGTCTGCAGTGGTGGCGATCAGCGGCTCGCGCTGCGTGTCGGACACGAGCGACGATGCCACGCCCACCGCGCGGCTCGCGTCGAGCACGTGGATCACCGGACCGGTATATGCCGGATCGATCCTCAGCGCCGTATGCGCCTTGCT
>CBHTSV010000200.1:0-2361 GCA_966095215.1 uncultured Sphingomonas sp.
ATGCACCTCGTGCACCCGGCCAAGCTGCTCGCCATCGACGGACAAGACCTTCTTGTCGCGCAGATCGGACAGCCGCATCAGAGCGCTCCCTTCCGAGGAATCCATTTGCCCGCGCGCATCTCATCGCGCTGGCGGCCGAGGTCGCGACCCGGACACTCCAGCGCGACAGCCGGCCCGATGGTCCGCACCATCCGCATCGGGACGCGCGTGATTCGATCGCCGGCGATCTTCTTCACCAGCAAGAACATCCATGCCGGCATTCGGCCCTCGTAAGCGCCGGGTCCGACGAGCAGCGCCTTCAGCTTCAGCTCCTTGCCTGCCCCGCCGCTGAACTCGACGTCGTCGACGATGCCGCAATATTTCCCCTCGCTGTCGATCAGCGGAAGGTCGAGCAGCTCGCTCACCAGCTTGATCATGCTGTCGGGGGTCATCCGTTGCCTCCCGAAGTGAGAATGAAAAGCGGCAGCGCCGCGACAGCCGCCGTGGTGATGATCGCGAAATAAAGCCAGCCGAGCGTCTTCGCGAGCGGTCCGTTCACATGCTCGCGCATCGTCTTCTTGTCTCCGGCGAGGAGCAGCAGCGGCAGATAGGTCAGCGGAAGGACGAGGATCGAGAAGAGAATTGCGAACTCGACGAGCGTCATGACGTCAACGCCGGTGAGAACGATGATCAATGCGAGCAGGAACAGAACAATCCAGGTGATGGTGAAGCGCGGCGCCTCCCACGGCTTCTTGTGCCGGCCCCAGAGCCAGCCGAAGAACTGCGCAATGGCGTAAGCGTTGGCCATGCAGGTTTCGACCGCAGCGCCCGCGACCGCGAAGAACATGCCCATCAGCGCGAGGACGAGGCCCCACTTGCCGAACGGGATGGCGGCCTGCAGCGCGGCGCTACCCGGAATGTCGGGATCGACGTTCGCGGGTCCGAACAGCTGCGCGGAATTGGCGAGGATAGCGATCGCGAGCATCGAACCGAGCCCCATGCCGATGATGCTGGTCATTCGGTTGGTCAGCATGTCCTTGGGCCCCCAGCCCTCCTCGATGCCGCCGGACGAGTAGAAATAGACCTCGTAGGGGAACATGACCGCACTGAGGATCGCGACCGCGAAATATCCGAACGCCAGCAGCTCCTTGGTGCTGAGGCCGGATGGCACCTGGGGGATGAAGCCGGCAGCGATCTTGTCCCACGGAGCATCGATCGCGACGAGCGCCGCGGCGAAGACGAGCATGAACAGCCCAAGCAGACCGTAAGTCCGTTCGATCCACTCGAACGGCAGAACCCAGACCGAGACGATGAAGAGGAGGGTCATCAGGACGGCCATCAAAAAATATGGCCAGCCCGTCAGGTAATTGAGAATCAGGGCAACTCCGCCGACCTCCGCGGCGCAAGTGACCAACGTGCTGACGATCGAGGCGGCGAGCGTCAGAAGGCCAAGCTTCAGGCCGAGCCGATGGCGCATCAGATTGAACACCGGCTGGTGCGCGACGGCGGCCACGCGCCCGCTCATCTCGCTGAAGACTACGATTCCGATCGTGCCGACGAAGAAGACCCAGATCAGGGCGTAGCCGAAGGTCGAGCCTGCCTTGGCGGCGAATACGAGCTCGCTGATGTCGACGAAGCCGCCGACGGCGGTCATGATGCCGAGGGTCAGCTCAAGCGGATTCAAGAGCGTCCTCGATCTGCTTCAGCTTCTCGGCATGCCCCCTCAGCTCCTCCGGTGCCGCATCGTCCGGCTGCGCAAGCAGCGCCTGGATCTCCTCGCCGTAGCGCGAGTCAGGCTCTGTCAACGACTTGGACGTGGTCCGGAGGTTGTCACGGAGCCATTGGTGCATGGAGCCGGCATAGGTTTGAGTCAGCCGGCCGCGGGCCGCCTGCTCGTTGACCAGCGCCCATTCGGCGCCGAGCGAGCGGGCCTGCTTGATATATTGAAGGTCCGCCTCGGGTCCGCTGCCTTGTGAGCAGGCGGCGGCCATCAACAGCAGCAATGGCAATAGCTTACGCGCCATGCCCGCGAGAACCGTTTCGACGGCGGCCCGTTCCGATTCAGCCTCTGGCGGCGATGCGGCGGCCTTTCTGCGAAAGCGTACGGAAAGTGATGGAGAAGCGCAGCTCGTCGCCCGGCACGATGCGGTGCTCCCAGTCCCATCGGGACTCGCCCGAGAGGACGTAAGCGGATCGCGGAGTGAGCTCGAGACTGGCGCGGCGGACACCCGAGTCCGTCCGCCGGCGAAAGCGGAGGCTCGTGGCCGTGCCGAGAGATACGCCGACCACCTTCTCGAACACGTCACGATCGCGATGCCAGCCGAGGCCCGCGCCCGGATCGTATCGGGCGAGCAGCACGTGCGCGAAATCGTTGGGAGTGAC